>CAZBMY010000010.1:0-21440 GCA_964492855.1 uncultured Flavobacteriaceae bacterium | reverse complement strand
AAATCTAAAGACTTTGCTGGAGATAATACTAATTTCATAATCTATGTATTTACATTACAAATCTACTGCGTAAATAAGACTTTTTAAATACATATTTAGAACAATTTATGATAGTACTATAACTACTTTCTATTAGCAGAAATAAATTTTGGATGGTTCGCGTTAAGGATGGGAACGGCATCCTTTTTTGAGGCACGAAAAAAAGATATAGAGGACAGCCTGACGCTTTGTAGCTTTAGCGAAAAAGGGTAACGCCCAAAACATTAGTCTTTAGTATGCTTGGCATAATGTCTCCATTTTTCGATACACTCTTGCATATCACTTGGTATTTCTGTAGAGAAACGCATAAACTCGCCTGTTGTTGGATGCTCAAACCCTAAGGTCTTTGCATGCAACGCTTGCCTTGGTAAGACTTTAAAGGCATTATCTACAAACTGCTTGTATTTGCTAAACGTTGTGCCTTTTAAGACCAAATTACCGCCATAACGCTCGTCATTAAAGAGTGTATGACCTATATGTTTCATGTGCACGCGGATTTGATGTGTACGGCCAGTTTCGAGTTTACAGCTTATTAAGGTAACGTAACCCAAACTCTCTATAACTTTATAATGTGTTACTGCAGGCTTACCTTTATCTATATCATCACCTTCGTAAACTGTATTCTGCAAACGATTTTTGGGATGACGACCAATATGCCCCTCGATTGTTCCTTGGTCTTCTTTTACATTTCCCCAAACTATGGCTACATACTCGCGTTCACTAGTTTTATCTTTAAACTGCTTAGACAAATGCGCCATGGCATATTCTGTCTTTGCGACTACAAGTAAACCACTAGTATCTTTATCAATACGATGCACTAAGCCTGGTCGGTCACTTGAGTTTTTTGGTAAATTTTCGAAATGAAAAATCAGTGCATTAATTAATGTCCCAGAATAATTACCATGGCCCGGATGCACTACAATGCCTGCAGGTTTATTTACTACCAATAAATCGTCATCCTCATAAACAATATCTAAAGGCATGTCCTCACCAACCAATAAGTTTTCAAATGGTGGATGTTCGAACTTTACCCGAATAACATCGAGTGGTTTTACCTTATAATTAGATTTTACAGCAATATCATTTACAAAAATACTTCCGTCTTTTGCCGCAGCTTGTATTTTATTACGTGTGGCGTTCTCGATAAAATTCATCAAGTATTTATCTATACGAAGTGGATTTTGACCTTTATCTACAATGATTTTATGGTGCTCGTATAAATCATCTTTTGGCGGAAGCTCTGGAGTTGTATCCATATTTTAATTTGAAGAAGGTCTATTACCATTACCCAAGACTAAATCAATCTTAGATTTTAAAGGTAATTTATCTCCTACCTTTAGGTCTTTACCTTTATGTTTTATGCCTAAAACGACATCTTTACCTATGTTGTCTATGTAGTCTTTTTTGCCAACTTCAAACCCTAATGCCTCTAAGGTTGGCTTGGCTTGTCTTAAAGTTCGTCGTAAAACATCAGGCACAGCAACTTTTCTATAACCCGAAGGGTTTAGCGTCAAATATATTTTTCTATTTTCCTTTACTTGCGAACCAGCTACTGGATCTTGCTCTATGACTGAAAACTTAGGGTAATTGGGATTATAGTTTGCGGAATCCTGAATTTGCATCACCAAATCGTTATCATTAAGTTCTATTTCTACGGTCTCTAAGGATTTACCTTTTAAATCTGGTACGGTAACAAATTCACCATTATTGGTAGTGACATCTAGCCATTTTAGTAGTAAAAAACAAAATATTACAACAGCTACTATGGCTAATGCAATTTGCTTTAAAAACACTTTACTTGTTAAAAATTTAATAATACTCATACCCTAATTAATTGTTGACAAAACTAATGAAATTCTAGTTTTATGAATGATTGCGTTTTACTTTTTTATATACGCTTATAAATTACAAATCGATTTTTAGTGTTGAAATAAAAATATTAATACATTTACATAACAACAATTTCAAAACGTAATTATATTGAAAAACATTGCCATAATAATGGGCGGCTATTCTAGTGAGTATGAAATCTCGCTAAAAAGTGGCGCTATGGTATATAAAACTTTAGACCATAATGCATATGCTCCCTACGCCATTCACATCTTTAAAAACAAATGGGTCTACGTTGATGAAAATGGGGCAGAATCGCCTGTAAATAAAGATGATTTTTCAATTGAAATTGCAAATAAAAGAATCACTTTTGATTGTGTTTTTAATGCCATACATGGCTCACCAGGGGAAGATGGATATATGCAAGGCTATTTTGAATTGTTAGGAATTCCACATACAAGTTGTGGAATGTATCAGGCAGCATTAACCTTTAATAAACGTGATTTATTAGCAACATTAAAACCATATGGCATTAAAACCGCTGTGAATTTTTATTTAAATTTAGGTGATACAATAGATGAAAACGCTATTATACAAAAAGTAGGTTTACCGTGTTTTGTAAAAGCCAATAAAGCAGGTAGTAGTTTTGGGATTTCTAAAGTATACAAGAAAGAAAATTTAAAAGCTGCAATTGAAAATTCTTTTAAAGAAGATTCTGAAATTATTATTGAACAATTTCTGGATGGCGTCGAAGTCTCTGTTGGTGTCATTTCTTATAAAGGAAAAACAAAAGTATTACCTATTACAGAGATTGTTTCCGAAAATGATTTTTTTGATTACCAAGCCAAATATGAAGGTAAATCTCAAGAAATAACTCCAGCTCGGATTTCAGATGACTATAAACAAAAAGTTGAAACTCAGGCTCAAAAAATTTATGATACTTTAAAATTAAAAGGTTTTAGTCGAAGTGAGTTTATTTTTAAAAACGATGAACCTTATTTATTAGAAGTAAATACGGTACCTGGGTTTACAAAAGAGAGTATTTTACCACAACAAGCCGCTAAGGCTGGGATTTCTTTAGAAGATTTGTTTACCAATGCTATAGAAGAAGCTATCAAGAATTAATAACTATCTTTGAATTAATGAAACGCGCACTATTCCCAGGATCTTTTGACCCTATAACACTTGGACATTTTGACATCATAGAACGTGGTGTTAAACTCTTTGATGAAGTCGTAGTCTCTATTGGCATCAATGCCGATAAAAAATATATGTTCTCTGTAGAAGAGCGTAAAGCTTTTATTGAAGCAGCTTTTAAGCATCAACCTAAAGTTAAGGTAACCACTTACAAAGGCTTAACTGTAGACTATTGCAAAGAAATAGATGCGGAATTTATATTGCGCGGGCTTAGAAATCCTGCTGATTTTGAGTTTGAAAAAGCTATTGCACACACCAATAGAAAGCTCTCTAAAATAGAAACCGTGTTTTTATTAACGGCTGCAAAAACCTCTTATATCTCCTCTTCTATAGTACGCGATGTTATTAGAAATAATGGGGATTACACAGTATTAGTGCCAGATAGTGTTAGGGTTAAATAATATTATTTCGCTTCGCTTTTTGTACTGCTTCTAACTTATTATGCACTTGTAATTTACGGTAAATGTTCTCTATGTGCTTGCGTATTGTACCTGTAGATAAAATTAAATTCTCCGCTATTAAAATGTAGCTCAACCCTTTGCTTAACTGCTCTAAAACATCAATTTCTCGTTTAGTCAATTTAATTTCTTCTTGAGCTTCAATATTTTCGATAGAGTTTGGATTACGTAAGAGTTTTAGTGTTTTTAATGCAATGGATGGATTCATAGCTGCACCACCATTTAACGTCTCTAAAATGCCTTGATGCAAATCCCTAGCATTAACTTCTTTAAGTAAATAACCATCTGCACCAGCTTTAATTGCATTAAAAATGTTTTCATCATTATCAAAAACTGTGAGCATAATAATTTTTATATGAGGATATTTTTGCTTTATACTCTTAGTTGCTTCAATGCCATTCATAACAGGCATTTCGATATCCATTAAGATTAAATCTATATTATGATTTGCTTCTAATTTTTCTAAAAGTTCTTTTCCATTTAGCGTCGTAAAACGCACTTCTAAATCATCAAAAAAAGACAGTTTTTCTGTTACCGCTTTTATTAAAAAAGTATTATCATCAACTATTGCTAATCTAATTTTCATATTATGATTCAAAAATTAATTCGATTTCAGTTCCTCGAGAAACATTTGACACTAAATTGAAATTAGCATTTATTTCCTCAGCACGCTTTTTCATATTATTGACACCGTTACCTAATGTAACGTTAGACATTTCAAAGCCTTTACCGTTGTCTTTAATGTAAATATTAACAAGATTATTTTCTTTTTCAACTCGAATACTAATAGTAGAAGCTTCGGCATACTTAATTGAATTATTCACTGCTTCTTGAATTATGCGATAGATATTCACACCTTCAACCGAGGTAAATACCATATTATTATCTACGCTATCTGATACATCAAAACTAAACACAATATTCTTTGAAGCTAAATTGGCCTTTTCTATAAAATTTGAAACACGTATTTGTAAGTCTTCAAAAGAAATTTCATTTTTATTCATAGCCCAAATCGTATCACGCAGTTCTGAGATTGTGTCGTATGCAAATTCACTAATTCCAGATAACTTATTTTCCAACTTTTTGGACAAATCAAAACCATATTTCAGATTATCAACTGATGAAATTATAAAGGTTAGCTGTGCTCCTATATTGTCGTGTAAATCTCTAGAAATTAGCAAACGCTGTTTTTGAAGTTTATTTTGAGTTTCAATTTTAGTAAATGCTTCTTTTAACTGGGCTTCATTAACAAGCTTCTCATTTTTTAATTTTTGTTGATTATATATTAAATACCCTAAAACTGAAAGCACTATTGCTAAAATACTCATCGCTATTAGTTGACTATTTCTCTTGCTTAATATGAGCTCATCTTGGGCAATTTTAGCTTTTTGGGTTGCAATTGCTTTCTCTTTAATTTCAGTATCAAACTTCACTCTAAGGGCTGCTAATTCTTCTTTAATTTCTTGACTTTCTATTTGGTCTTTGATACTTAAATGCCTTTCTAAATAATGTAGAGAAGAATCAACTTCATTGGTTTTTTTATATATCTCTGATAATTGCTTATAATCATATGACAGCAGATGTAAGTATTGCTTTTTATCTGCAAAATAAACTGCTCGTTTAAAACTACTTAATGCTTTACTAAAAGCACCATTTGCTTTATAAACTTCGCCAACTTGAGTATAGCTCTCTCCCAAACCAATAGAATCATTAATTTGCTTTCTAATGGCCAATGCTCTTTTAAAATTAACTAAAGCTATATCCAATTTACCTTCCTCTACATATACATTTGCTAGATTCGCATAACTATAAGGTAATCCAAAACTATCTTTTTCAATTTTTTTTATAGCAAGACCTTTATTGGCATAAAATTTAGCACTATCGTACTTTTTTTCCATAAGTTTTATAATGCTATAATTATTGTAAATGTTTTTAATTTCTGCCTTTAAACTATCTTTTTTGGCCAATCTAATAGCGCGTTGCATTAAAGAATTTGACATACTAAGGTCACGACGTTTTGTACCATAACCTAACTCACCATAAGCTTTTGCTGCTGAAACAATATCACCGATTTTCTCATAAATCTTTATTGCCTCGAGTTGACATTCAAAATTGGCTTTAAAATTACCCTGATAATAATAGTTAACTCCCAATTTAAGATAGCCTTCTGCTGCTCCTCTGAGATAGTCTAATGCCTTTGCACTTTCGATTGAACTAATTAGTAGTCGCCTAAGAGAATCTTGACTTATAGATACTCCTTGAACAGGAATACTATTGATGCTGTCGATTTTTGACTTAGAAAACTTAAGATTAGAAGATACTATAGATTTGATATAAGATGTATCTCTCTGCGTATTTGCAAGTAGGCTATCTACATACTTACTTTGCTTTTGAGCATTAGAAATAAAGAAAAAAAACAAAATTAGTGTCGTTGTGTATACCTTCATTATTCTATTCATAGATTGAATTAAGACTAGTATAGGTTAAGATGTGTCTTTCTTGTGCAAGATAATCAACATATTTGCAAGCAGGAAAACTTTTTCTACCATAGATGTATTTAGTGTGTCTGCAAGTTGCACTTTTTCGTTTATACTTTTCTGATTAATTCTTTCACTACTAATCTTTTCCATTAATTCCATTCGGTTCTTTATATGAGTTTGATTTAACAGAACACTATTTGTCAAAAAAATCTTTAAAAAAAGAATCAAAAAAGCGAAAGGTATAAAAGAAAGAAGTAAAAACATTCTAAATGAATTTTTCGTTATGTAAACCAGGACACATTCAATTTGTTTGAATGTGCCCGATTAACTTATTACCAAAAGCAAATATTATTTTTTTAAGTCGTAAGCATAAATGATTTTATCGTTTGGTTTGTAATACAAAATACCTCCAAAATCATCTACTTTATACTCAGGTTTTTTATCCTTTAAAACAATCTCTTTTTCTAATCCTCCTGTATCCTTATTTAGTTTTACCAATCCTACTCCATCATCTAGCTTGGTTAAAATAAATTGCGAATCTTGAGTAGCAGAAGTAGCTTTAAAACGCTTTGCCATTTCGTTAAAAGAGGCTGTACCAATAGCCGCAAACATATCTGCTGTGCGTTTCATCTGAGCTCCATAGGAATTATACTGCCCAAAAGCATTCTGATTTGCACCCGCTCTCATTGCTGCATCAGCCATTAAAGCTGTTGATGCTACTGCCGTAACACCAGCTAATATAGCTCCAAATGCACTTTTACCAGGTGCTCTTTTATATTCGTGCCAACCTTTATTACCATCCCAATCTAACATCATCATATTTTGGCTAGATGTTAATAATATACCTCCATCTCTTATTTCTAAATCAGTTGGGTCTTCTTTTCCGTCAAATTTAGATTCAGCTAAAAGAGAAGATTCTCCTGTGTCAGCATCTATACTTAATAATTTATCGTCAGCAGAGATTAGATATCTTCCATTTTTCTTATCAAAGGTTGAGCTCACAGCATCTGCACGTTTATATTTTAATGGTTTTTTCCACACTTGATCACCAGTCTTAAGGTTTACAATATTTGCATCTGTCGATGTAATATAAATCAGTCCTTGATCAGCCTCTGCCATGGTTAAAATATTCGGCCCAGTTTTTAGAGGTTTTTTGAATAACGTTTGTCCGTCAAAAGAAATTTTATTGATACCTCCCTCTTGAATACCAAATAAAATTCCATCTTCCATAACATAAAAGTGTTGTACATAACCTTTTGTTTTTGGTGCCTTCTCCCATAAGTCCTCACCAGAACTCCTCGAGAACATTGTTATTTTAGATTCAGCTTTTGCTGCCATAAGTTTATTTAATCCTTTTCCTCCAGATCCAGCTACGTCACTTACAACAGCTAATCCTTGAGGTAATATTTCAAAATTTGATACACTGCCTTTCACTTTACGTTCGTCTTGCCAAGCTTCTGCTCCATTAGGATTAATCTTGTATATTCTTGTGTTTTTAAGATTAGCTGTTTTTGCAAAAGCATAAATCTCTTGTTCCGTCTCATCAACAGTCATCCAATTCACATTTTTTACTTTATTTTCCCAAAGTGTTTCTCCTGTCATAGATTTTGCCATTATACCTTGACTAGTAGGTACTAATAACTTGTCTTTTAAAAGTAATGGTCTTCCTGTTACGGCAAAATACTTCATACTTACCTTACCGGGTTCATTTAAAAAAAATGAATAATCTAACTCACCTGTACCTAAATCATAAACCGCAACCTTAGCAGTCACACTTTCCGCTTTTCCACCACCTTTTTGTAAACCACTAACCACTAATTTGTTTTGTGGCATAATAGCATCACAGGTCATAATTTGTTTCCAACCTTTAGACTCTGTGGTAAATAAAACTTTACCAGATACATAATCGATAACCGCTTTTTTAGATGTTATAGATGCAAAACCGGTCTGACCAACCATTAGGTATGGCGAGTTAGGTATAAAACTATACTCCTCAGGTTTTACACGACCATAGTCTGTAAAATTGAATAAAAGACTATTCTCTCCAGGCTTTATGCCAACAAGTCCATCATTAGTAGCAACTACTAAAGGACCACCTTGAGTTACAGTCATCTCATTAATCTTTGCTCCTAAATCGTACTGAAAATCTGGAGTTTCAGCTTTTTGAGCAAACAATGAAATCACACTTAAAAAAAGTGCAAACATCGTTAATCTGTTTTTTTGAATTGTTACTGTTTTCATTATAAATATATTTAATCAAAATTTGCTTTAAACTCACCGCTTGTTATCATCTTAGAAGTCATATCTGAGGCATTATATCCTTCAAAAGAAAAGGTGCCTTGCACTGTTGTACCATCATCAGAAGTAATTTCTATGCTACCAGCTGTTACAGTTCCCAAAGCTGCACTGGCCAATCCATTTGCCCAAGTAACAGGTGTCATATTGTTAAGTTCTAAATACTGAATAAAGTTTGTATTGGTAATAGTATTTCCTGTCACATAAGTACCTACTCCACTATAACCGTTTATTGCTAAACTAATAGTGTTCCCACTATTATCGCCTCCTTGTACAGCTAAAACGCCGTTTACAGATTGTGCGCCTACAATTACAGCTGGACTTTGAGATGCAGCAAAATTAGAACCATCTATAATAGCTGTTAAAAATTCATCACCGCTATTACCTTCGTCTCCACTATCATCGTCGCTTGAGCAAGATGTAAATACTACTGATGTTACCATTAATGTAAGTAACATGATTTGTCTTAAATTTTTCATTGTTGAATGTTTGTGATTAATAACATTACAAAAGTGTAAAATAGACTAGTACGAAAACATACGCAGAATTGCGTATTTAAAATGAAATGTGAGTATAAATTAAATTAAGCTCTTGAATCTTATTTTTGAGTTTCTCAAGAAACAGCTGATGCGCCTCTGAATTGGGATTAAAAGGTTTATGCATTAATCCTTTTTGAATAGAATCTACTTCTTCCATTAGGCTTTGAGAATCAGAGTGTATCCAAACTGAAATAAATTTTTCCCAGATATAATTGACGGCTAATGTATTAGGGTGTAGCATATCTTCCTTATAAAATCGATAATCTCTCAACTCATCCATCATAATCTCATAAGACGGAAAGTAGCTAAGACTTCTCAACTGGGTTCCAAGTGAAATAAATTGATGAATAGCTGTAATTAAATGAGATTTGCTCTGTGTATTTTCAACAAAACCATCTTTAATATGTCGTACTGGAGACACTGTAAAAATAAAATTTACATCAGGGTTTATAGAATTCACTAGGCTTACAATAGCATCTAGAGATTGAGTAATCTCATCTACAGAAAGCAATTCTTTCAAAAATTTCTTTTGCGGTATTTTATGGCAATTAGCAACATGTTGGTCCGTTTCGATATATCTGTAAACCCAAGCCGTTCCTAAAGTAATGACAACATGTGATGCTTCTTTTAGATAATTATATGTCTGACTCACATTGTCATTCAATCGATTAAGCAACTCATCTTTAAATGAATGACTTAATCTCGAATGTGCATCAAAACAATGCCATTGTTCATTATTATCAAAAATATCCTCTTCAGAATATGCCTTTTTATTAATAGCATTTGTTATTAGTTTCTCAATAGCCAATGGTTGAAATAAAATACCAAAAGGATTCTGTAAAGACTGAAACTTAAAATATTGAAACTTATCACCAATATTTTCGGAAAAACAAGACCCTAATAGCAAAACTTTTGAGTTATAACCTATTTGATTAAAACGCTGTTGTTGCAGTGGTATTTTAGTTTGAAGGTTCAAATAATAATCAATATTTTATTTTACAAGTTGGGCACTCTAAGCTTGTATTTCCTTTCTTAAGATGAATACCATTTAGATGAGTTACTACAAAATCTTGAATAAACGCATAATTAGCAGAATGATTATTAACATCTATTTGATGGTCCTTATATAATTCTCTAACCTGATTATCATACTCTTGTTCTCCCCAACAATTAGGGCAATAGTTTTTGGGTGGATTATCCTTTGTTTCTTCTTTTGGTTTTTTAAAGAATTTTATAAGCTGTTCTATCATAATTTATAAATAGTTTTTTACTGCTGATAAGGCTGCTTCAATCCCTCCAGGGTTTTTACCGCCAGCCGTAGCAAAGAATGGTTGACCACCACCACCGCCTTGGATATGTTTCCCTAATTCTCTTACAATTGTTCCCGCATTTAAATCTTTACGAGTTACTAATTCTTTAGATACATAACATGATAAAATGGCTTTACCATTATTCTCTGCTCCAAACAAAAGAAATAAATTATCATATTGACTTCCTAACTCAAAACACAAATCTTTAATACCACTAGCATCCAAATCTACTTTCTTGGCTAGGAATTGAATACCATTAACCTCTGCAATTTCATTTTTAAGTTCACCTTTAAGATTCTTAGCTTTGTCCTTCAAAAGCTGTTCTATTTGCTTTTTCAAATCACTATTCTCTGCTTGCAAATTCTGTAAAGCTTTTACAGGTTCTTGAGCATTGTTTAGTAAATCTCTCATTTCGAAATAGGCTCTGTTATTTTCAAAATAAAAATCTTTGACTGCATCATTTGTAATAGCCTCTATTCGTCTAATACCTGATGCAACAGCACCTTCAGAACGGATTTTAAAATGCCAAATATCACTCGTATTCTTAACATGTGTTCCGCCACACAACTCTATAGACTGACCAAACTTTATAGTTCTTACAGCATCTCCATATTTCTCACCAAATAATGCCATAGCACCTTCTGCTATAGCTTGTTCCATTGGTACACTTCTGTTTTCTTCTAATGGTAATTTACCTTCAATACGCGCATTTACAAAATTCTCAACGTCCCTTAGTTGTTCGATCGTAAGTTTTGAAAAATGCGAAAAATCAAAACGTAAATATTTTGAATGTACTGCAGAGCCTTTTTGCTCAACATGAGTTCCTAAAACTTCTCTAAGCGCTTGATGAAGTAGATGTGTTGCCGTATGGTTACATTCTGTTCTGTAACGTTGTTTAGCATCAACAACCGCTTCAAAAACCTCATTTAAGTGACGTGGTAAATTTTTAGTCAAATGAATAATAACGTTATTCTCTTTCTTTGTATCTACAATATAAATGACATCACCATGTACATCTTGCAAATAACCTTTATCACCAACTTGCCCTCCACCTTCAGCATAAAATGGTGTAAGATTAAACACTAATTGATACATTTCGCCATCTTTTTTTGAAGTCACCTTCCTGTATCTCGTAATTTTTACATTAGTCTCAAGTGTGTCATAACCTACAAATTCTTGTTCTGCATCTTCCAAAAGCACTGTCCAGTCTTCTGTTGACATTTCACTTGCCTTACGTGAGCGATTTTTTTGAATTTGTAAATGCTCTTCAAATCCTTTTTCATCTAACTTTAAATTCTTTTCTGAAAGAATTAAAGCTGTTAGATCAATAGGAAAACCATAGGTGTCATACAATTCAAAAGCTTTCTCTCCAGAAATTGTATCGCCTTTAGTTTCCTTAACGATACCTTCTAGTAAAATTAAGCCTTGCTCTAAAGTTCTTAAAAATGATGCCTCTTCTTCTTTAATTACATTTTCGATGAGCTGTTTTTGAGCTTTTAATTCAGGGAATGCTTCTCCCATCTTCTTACTTAAAACATCTACCAAACGGTAAATAAAAGGGTCTTTTTGGTTTAAAAATGTAAACCCATAACGGATGGCACGTCTTAAGATACGACGTATCACATAACCTGCGCCAGTATTGCTAGGCAATTGCCCATCTGCAATAGAGAAAGCAACAGCTCTTACATGGTCAGAAATGACGCGAATTGCTATGTCTACTTCTTCATTATTTCCATAATCTGAGTTTGTTATTGTTTCAATCTCACGAATAATTGGTGTAAACACATCAGTATCATAATTAGATTGTACACCTTGTAAAACCATACACAAACGTTCAAAGCCCATACCTGTATCGATATGCTTATTAGGCAAGTTTTCAAGCTCACCACTAGCCTTTCGGTTATATTGCATAAATACCAAGTTCCAGATTTCTACGACTTCTGGATGGTCCATATTTACTAAAGTCTTTCCGTCTATTTTTGCCTTTTCTTCAGTAGAACGAATATCTACATGTATCTCACTACAAGGCCCACAAGGTCCCTGGTCACCCATTTCCCAAAAGTTATCTTTTTTATTCCCTTTTAGTATTCGGTCTTCAGAAATGTATTGTTTCCACAAGTCGTAAGCTTCGGTATCCATTTTTAAATTATCGGCGTCATCACTACCTTCAAAAACTGTAACATAAAGAATATCTTTATCAATGCCGTAAACCTCTGTCAAAAGCTCCCAAGCCCAAGCAATAGCTTCTTTCTTAAAGTAATCTCCAAAACTCCAATTCCCCAACATTTCAAATAATGTGTGATGATAGGTATCGTAACCAACTTCCTCTAAGTCATTATGTTTTCCTGAAACACGAAGGCATTTTTGGGAATCTGAAATACGATTTTTCTTAGGTTTAGAATTTCCTAGAAAGTATTCTTTAAAAGGCGCCATACCAGAATTCACAAACATAAGTGTTGGGTCATTTTTTACCACCATTGGTGCGGAAGGCACAATAAGGTGCTCTTTTTTCTTAAAAAAATCAAGGAATGTATTTCTGACGTCTTGAGACTTCATTTTTAAAGATTTTATCTAAAAAATACTTCTGCAGTTTCTAATGCATTATGCTAATAATGACACTTTATGCGAAAGTATTTTTATATTTGTATATTGTTCTTACGAGGCACAAAAATAGAACATTTTAATATATGGCTAAAGTAAAATACTATTACGATTCTGAAACCTTATCGTATAGAAAAATAAGACGTAAAAAGCGAACGACTTTTAAGTACGCAGCGTTATTTTTACTTAGCTCGGCTTTGTTTGGTTTTTTCTTTGTTATTATGGCTAGTTATTTTTTTGAATCGCCTAAAGAAAGAGAACTCGCTAGAGAGCTCGAAAACATGGATTTGCAATACGATTTACTTAACAAGCGTATGGATGATGCTATAGCTGTTTTGGAGAATATTGAAGAACGTGATAATGCGATTTATCGTCTGTATTTTGAAGCCAACCCAATCCCTGAAGAACAACGACGTGCTGGTTTTGGTGGTATAAATAGATACAAAAAATTTGAAGGGTTTGATAATTCGACCTTGATAAAAGAAAGTAATAAACGGCTAGATATTCTTGAAAAGGCCATTGTAGTTCAATCTAAGTCTCTTGATGAAATAGCGATTTTAGCAAAAGACAAAGAGAAATTTCTAGAGTCTATACCTGCTATTCAACCTGTAAATAATGAAAACTTAACACGTATGGCATCTGGTTACGGATACAGAACTGACCCATTCACCAAAGTACGCAAGTTTCATTATGGTATGGATTTTACTGCAGCCCGAGGCACACCAATCTATGCTTCTGGAGACGGTGTTGTAAAACGGGCAGATAATAGTTCGTCGGGATACGGAAAACACATACGCATAGACCACGGTTATGGTTACATTTCGCTTTATGCACATTTATACAAATATAATGTTCGTGTCAACCAACGTGTAAAACGAGGTGATTTGATTGGTTTTGTGGGTAGTACAGGGCGCTCAGAAGCACCACATTTACATTATGAGATATTTAAAGACGGAACAAAAATTAATCCGATTAATTTCTATTATGGCAATCTTTCTGCAACAGAATTTAGTGAACTTTTAGAGAAAGCCTCTTTAGAAAATCAATCATTAGATTAGACTATGCACATTGATTTACCAGAAAAACGGTATTATGGTATTGGCGAAGTTGCCAAGGCTTTTGATGTAAATACGTCTTTAATTCGGTTTTGGGAAAAAGAATTTGATGTTCTAAAGCCAAAGAAAAACGCAAAAGGAAATCGTAAGTTTACACCTGAGGACATAAAGAATCTTAAGTTTATTTACCATTTGGTAAAAGAACGTGGTTTTACACTCGAAGGTGCAAAAATTCATATTAAAGAAGAAAAACAAGACGCTTTAAACAATTTTGAGATTATCGCTAAACTTGAAGGTATTAAAGCAAAACTTATTAAAATAAAATCACAACTATAAAATTAATCAATATGAAAAAATGGATAGTACCAATTGCTGTCATAATACTTGTAGCTATTTGGGGAATGAATGTAAATAATAAAGCAGTAGGCTTAGAAGAAACTGTGACAAAATCTTGGGCTAATGTAGAGAGTAGTTATCAAAGACGTAATGATCTTATAGGAAACCTAGTTAAAACAGTACAAGGTGCTGCAGATTTTGAAAAAGGAACTTTAGAGGCTGTTATTAACGCAAGAGCTAAAGCAACATCAATTTCTATAGACCCAAGTAATATAACACCAGAACAATTAGCACAATTTAATAAAGTACAGGGCGGACTTTCTGGAGCTTTAAAAAGTTTGTTAGTTACTGTAGAACGTTACCCAGAATTAAAAGCCAATCAGAATTTCCTAGAGTTGCAGAGTCAACTTGAGGGTACTGAAAATAGAATAAATGTTGCACGTGACAGATTTAACGAAGCCGTTGAGCCTTACAATAAATATGTACGTACAATGCCAACTAAATTTGTAGCTGGTATGCTGGGCTTTGATGAAAAAGGCTATTACAAAGCAGATGCTGGCAGTGAGGATGCGCCTGACGTAGAATTCGATTTTTAATCATTAGCAATAAAAGCATGTCCCAACTCGAAAGTTTTTTATCTCACTCAGAAGAACAATCTATTGTAGATGCTATTCGCGAGGCAGAAAAAAACACATCTGGGGAAATACGTGTTCACATAGAGCAAAACTGTATAGGTGATGTCTACGAACATGCTATGGAAGTTTTCCATTATCTAAAAATGGATAATACTAAAGAACAGAATGGTGTTTTAATATATGTTGCTGTTGACAAAAAGAGCTTTGTTATATATGGAGATAAAGGTATTAATGACGTTGTAGATAAGGACTTTTGGAATACCACGAGAGATACTATTGCTTCTCAGTTTAAAAATGGTGATTTTACTCAAGGCCTTATAGAAGGTATTAAAAAAGCTGGTAAAGAATTATCGCAACATTTTCCTTGGATTCATGGTGACACCAATGAACTCGATAATACAATTTCTAAGGGATGAGGAAGAATTTGAAGTTAGAAGCCAGAAGCCAGAAGCTTAGAGTTATCCTAAAGAGTATATTTCTGTTCTTATGTTTTTTTGTTTTTGAGAATGTAGAAGCACAATATGACATTCCTGATATTCCCAAATTTCAGACCAGTGTTTATGACTATGTGAATCTATTTTCGCAGTCAGAAAAAAATAATCTTGAACAAAAATTAATTCGGTACTCCGACACAACCTCTACCCAAATAGTTATCATTACAATTCCGTCTACAAACGGAGAAAACATCCAGTATCTTGGTGCACAATGGGGTCAAAAATGGGGTATTGGTGGCAGTAAAGAAACAGATAATGGTATTCTTATTCTGCTTGCTAAGAATGACAGAAAAATAGGCATCAATACAGGCTACGGTGTTGAACATTTACTCACTGATGCTATGAGTAAGCGCATCATAGATAGAGATATTATCCCCTACTTTAAAAGAAATGATTACTATGGAGGTCTCAATCGCGGAGCTGATGCTATTTTCGAAGTGCTCAATGGAGAGTATCAAAGCAAAAGAAAATCTTCTAGTGATGGTTTTCCTATTGGTGTTTTCTTTGTTCTATTTGTGTTTTTTATAATTTTTATCATCATTATATCTCAACACAAAGGTGGCGGAAAAGGTGGCGGCAATCACCGTTCTGGCGCTGATAGTATTTTAGAGGCTATAATTCTTAGCAATATGGGACGTGGTAGTTACAGAAGACGCTCTTCTGGAGGAGGATTTGGAGGCTTCGGTGGTGGCAGTTCTGGTGGAAGCTTTGGCGGCGGTGGTTTCGGAGGAGGCTTCGGTGGTGGCGGCTTTGGTGGTGGCGGTGCTTCAGGAGGCTGGTAAGCCTATTAATCCAAAATAATAAAACTATTAGAATTTGTTTTTCCTTTACTTCCTAGACTATTAAATTTCCAACTAAAACTTAACATAAAATATTGTTGTAAAACGGTACTCTGCGAATCTTGTATATAATCTGCAGTAGCTACTCGTCTTGCGTTTGTATTTTGATTTAGTATATCATATGCTTTTAACGTCAACGTCGCTTTATCTTTTATAAACGAATAGGCTAGCGTAGAATTCCAAAACCAGGCAAATTTCTGAAAACCAACAGCTACGTTAGGATTATAATTGTAATTAATATCATTTCGCCACTCAAATTTCTTTGGTAAAAATGTGGCTGTACGTAGTCTTAGATTATGAGTTAAAAATTCTTGATTTTCAAAATCATCTAAATCAAATCTAGTTGTATTATAGGATAAATTGTAAGTAGGACTAATTTCTAAAACGTTTTTCCAATTTAATGTAGCACCTACCCTAGGTCCTAAAGAGGTATTGTTAGATGCATATTGTACATCATTATTAAAGTTAATACGTCTATTTATACCGCCATTAAAACCGAGATTTAATTTTAAAGTCCGTAGAGAGTCTAATTTATAAGACTTCCTATAACTTCCTCCTGCATTTATCCTATAGTTACCATCAACATTATCATAAGTTGTTGTACGCACAAAGTTTTCATCGACCGTTGTACGTGCTATAATTTCATCTTGAGTAGCTGACACATTTAAGTTAAAGAATATACCTGTGCGCTTTTGAAAGTCGAAATTATTAAATCCTGCATACAAACTATAATCATTAGACGGACTCAATTCAGGGTTACCCACAATAATATTTAAAGGATTTGACACATCTTGAAATGCCTGAAGTTGTCTTAATTGAGGTGGTCTGTTTCTTAAACTATAACCAGAATACATAGACGATTTATCACTAAATCGGTAACTAAAGTTACCGTCTAATTCTACAGCATCAAATCGTTCTTTTGTACTAAAGGTTGGTCGTAGAGCATCTTCATTCTCTAATGTTCTAAACACATAGCCGACTTCCATGCTAACGCTTAGCTTATCTTTTCGGTAACTCAAATCTAAGCTTGGTGTCGTTCTTATATTTGTAAATTTAAAATCAGAACTTAAATCAGTATTAAACAAGTCATATTCTAAGGACGTATCATTAAAATCAAATGTTGAATTTTCACTGTTTCTGACTTCTGATAGATAACTGAGTTTGGTATCTAAAAATAATTTTTTAGCTATTAAAGGAATACGGTAAGTTGTACCTAATCTAAGTCTATTAAAATCTGAAGTATTGGTAATCTGCTGATCTCTTAAGATATCATCTGTATTAGGATCAGTAATAAGCGTCTCTGAGCGTTGAAATTCATCGCCTTCGGTTTCACTTAGTTCGGTTTCGAAAGCAAACTTTAAAAAACTCCCATTTTTACCAAAGCGTTTAGTGACATCAATTTCTGTATTAAATCGCCTCACGTCAGATTCTGAAAATGATTCAAAAGTAGATTGGTTGGTTAAGTCTTGATTGTCATCAAAGGTTTCGTCAAAACGATTATTGAAACGTTGATTTTTAACAGAATTAAAAGATGGATTAACATTAATTAAAAACGTAGAATCAATCTCTATATCAAAAGCTGCATTAAAGCGATGGTTATCCGTTTCTGCTGTTTGTCTAGACGTGGAATTGGTGAAAAATCGCGAGTCTGGTAAGATATTTTCACGTTCTACTCTACTATCATTTTCTGAACTACTCCTAGAATAAAAATAATCAGAAGACACATCAAAACCTTTAGCTAAGACATCTGCATAGTTAGCACCTGCATTTCTAGAGGTTATAATACCATCACCACCGCCACCAAATGACCGTCCATTAATTGAGAAATTCCCATTACTATTTATAGATACTGATGAGACATTACCCAACATCTTTTCTATTTCTCCAAAACTAAAGTTGGGTGAGTTAATATTATTACCACCTGCTAATACGCTTATCCGCCTATCGTTATCAAAAAGGTTTAAAATACCAGCAAATTCATTCCGGTCATCTGTCCCTGCTCCTGCAGATACACGCCCAAAAACGCCTTTATTATTCTCTTCTTTTATGGTAAGGTTAATTGTTTTATTTTCATCATCTCCTTCTTCACCAGTAAAAGCTTCAGACTTTGTTTTGGTATCGGTAATCTGAACTTTTTCTATAATTTCTTTTGTTAAATTTCGAGTCGTAATTGTTGGATCATCTCCAAAAAATGGCTTTCCGTTAACCAAAATCTTATTTACAGGTTTACCATTAACGGTAATCTCTCCACTCTCATTAACTTCTACTCCTGGTAATTTTTTAAGTAAATCTTCTACATTAGCATCTTTTTTTGTTTTAAACGATGCTACATTAAACTCCAAAGTATCTCTTTTTACTGTAATTGGTGGTGTTGCTTTTATAAGCACTTCGTCAAGAGCATTATCGTCTATTTCTAGAGATATAGGTTCTAAAGCTATCTCCTCTTTATTTATCGGAATTTTCTTTAGATAGGTTTTATAACCAACATATGAAATAAACAAATTAAGAAAGTCATCATAGGTTTTATCTTCCAATGAAAATTTACCTGTGCTATCTGTAATTGTATAGGTTACTAGTGTACTATCCTTTATGCGTTGTAAATACACTGTAGCAGATTCTAATGGCTCTTTAGTATCAACTCCTATAAGTGACCCTTGAATTTTAAAAGATTTTTGTTGTGAAAAAATTAAAGATGAAAAGATGAATGACAAAAGAAAAAGAACACGTTTCATTTAGATGGTTAATTGATTGATGATTGTAATACTATAACTATTTTTTTAGTTATACAACTATTCATCTCGTTTTAACGTAATTTAAACAGTATAAGAACACAACGCAAAACTAAAAATATATTGTAAGAAATATCCTTGTTAAGTTGTAATTGTCAGATGTGAATTTTATGCAAAACTCAAAATTACAATATAGAAAATGTTACTTTTTCCTCATATAAACACTTACTGGAACTCCATGGAAATCAAATTTTTCTCTTAATTTATTTTCTAGATAGCGCTTGTAAGGATCTTTAACATATTGTGGGAGGTTACAGAAAAATGCAAACTGCGGTTGCGGCGTTGGCAATTGCATGATGTATTTAATTTTTACAAACTTGCCTTTGTATGCTGGTGGTGGATAATTTTCTATAATAGGTAGCAGTGTATCATTCAACACACTTGTCTTTATACGTTTAGAGCGGTTATTATATACTTCAACAGCTGTTTCAATAGCCTTAAAAATACGTTGCTTATTTAATACCGAAATAAAAACAATTGGTACATCTGTAAAAGGTTCCATTTGTTTTCTAATATAGGTTTCAAATTCTTTAGCGGTTTTGGTTTCTTTTTCGACTAAATCCCATTTGTTTACTAAGACAACAATTCCTTTTCGATTACGCTCTGCCAACCAAAATATATTTTGAACCTGACCATCAAACCCACGAGTAGCATCTAAAACCAATAAACACACATCAGAATGTTCTATCGCACGAACGCTTCGCATTACAGAATAAAACTCTAAATCTTCTTTTACTTTAGATTTCCGACGAATCCCTGCAGTATCGACTAAATTAAATTCAAAACCAAAACGATTATACTTAGTATCTATAGAATCTCGTGTAGTCCCTGCAATATCAGTAACTATATATCTATCTTCGCCTATGAGAGCGTTTATAAAAGAAGACTTCCCTGCATTTGGTCTTCCAACGACTGCAAATCGCGGCAGCTCTTCTTCCGCTTCTTCCTCCTCTTTTTCTGGTAAGGCGGCAACTAATGCATCTAATAAATCACCTGTGCCACTTCCGTTAATACTTGCAATCGTATAATAGTCTCCTAATCCTAAGGAATAAAACTCAACAGCATCTTCTGCACGCTTATTATTATCTACTTTATTTACAGTAAGAAATACAGGTTTTTTAGACTTTCTTAATAAATCGGCAACATCTTCATCCATTCCTGTCACACCACTCTCGACATCGACCATGAAGATTATAGCATCAGCTTCATCTATAGCTAACTCTACTTGCTTGTCTATTTCTGCTTCAAAAATATCATCGCTTCCAACGACATATCCACCAGTATCTATAAGAGAAAATTCTTTACCGTTCCAATCACTTTTTCCGTAATGCCTGTCTCTGGTTACACCGCTAACGGCATCTACAATGGCTTCTCTGCGTTGTATTAATCTGTTGAAGAATGTTGATTTACCTACATTAGGACGCCCAACTATAGCTACTATATTACTCATAACGAACTCATTTACTCTGCATTACATATCCTGTAAGCGGGTGCGAATTTAGTGTAAAGTAATGAGTAATAAGTAGTAAGTATTGTTTTTTTGAGAAAAATTATTTGTTGTTATAACCAAAACGCCTTAGTTGTTGCTGGTTACTGCGCCAATTTTTATTTACCTTAACATAGAGTTCAAGGTGGACTTGTTTACCAAAGAATTGTTCTAAATCTTTTCTTGCCTCAATACCTACACGCTTTAAAGCTGTACCTTTATGTCCAATAATAATGCCTTTTTGAGTTTCACGCTCTACCATAATTACAGAACGTATTCTGATAATTTTATCTTCTTCGAAAAACTCTTCAGTATCTACCTCAACGGCATATGGAATCTCCTTCTTGTAGTGCAAAAGGATTTTTTCTCTGATCGCTTCATTTACAAAAAAACGTTCAGGCTTATCAGTCAATTGGTCTTTTGGGTAAAATGCTGGAGACTCAGGCAAAAGTTCAACTATTCTATCAAAGACATTCTGAACATTAAAACCGTTTAAGGCAGAAATAGGATAAAACTCGGCATTTGGTACTTTCTCTTGCCAAAGTTGTGCTTGTTCTTCTAATTGTTCTTGATTTGAATTATCTATCTTATTTAGGAGTAATAAAACAGGGATTTTAGAATTGGTTATTTTTTTGAAAAATGCTTCATCTTTAAGTTCTTTCTCACCAATCTCTACCATATAAATCAGCACATCGGCATCTTCAAAAGCAGATTTAACAAAATCCATCATAGAAGATTGCAGCTCATAAGCAGGTTTTATAATACCTGGTGTATCACTTAAAATAACTTGGAAATCATCGCCATTAACAATACCTAAAATACGATGACGTGTGGTTTGCGCTTTTGAGGTTATAATAGACAATTTTTCACCAATAAAAGCATTCATCAATGTAGATTTACCCACATTTGGATTACCTATAATATTTACAAAACCTGCTTTATGCATATTTATATTTTTTGCAAAGTTACGACCTTGGTTTGTTTATTCCTCTATCGTACATTACAATACTTCCTGCAACTGAGACATTGAGACTTAATTGTGATTTAAATTTTACTA
>CAZBMY010000009.1:9109-21929 GCA_964492855.1 uncultured Flavobacteriaceae bacterium | reverse complement strand
TTACTTCCGTATTCATTATTAAAACATGAAGAAGATAAACCAATAAAAACGGTTGTGATTTTAACTTGGGGAGGATTACGTGGAGGTATTTCTATTGCATTAGCATTAAGCCTAAGCAAAGAACTTTCGGGGGAATTAATACTACATATAACATATGCCGTTGTACTATTTTCAATAATCATTCAAGGATTGAGTATAGGACGTTTTGTGAAAAAATTATATTCTTGAAAAACAGTTAATTATGAGCGATAAACTAAAAGAAAAAGCAGAAGACAAGTATTTAATGGAAGAATTAAATATTGATAAAGATGCTTTAAAAAAACTAAAAAAGAAACTAGCCAAAGTTGCGCCAAGGTCAGAACGAGGTGTTGAAACATTGTTTAGATTATTATCTAAAAATCAATACACTCTTAATACAATGATCGATACAAAGTCAAATATTTTAATTTCTATAAACGCGTTGATTTTGTCATTAATACTAGGAACAGTAATGAGTCAATTAGGCACAGACCCTCATCTTATATACCCAGTGGTTATGCTATTGTTAACCAACCTGGCATCAATTGCATTTGCGATTTTTGCGACACGTCCAGAGCTTGTGCACGGAAAAGGAGAGGCTAAAAACGTAATGTTCTATGGTAATTTTCAAGATATGGAAGAAGATGAATATATAAGTAAGGTTACTAACTTAATGAATGAAGGTGATGAGCTTTATAAAACTATAGCTACAGACACATATCATTTAGGTAAAACGATTGACCGTAAATTTAAACTACTTCGTAAATCGTTTAATATTTTTTTAATTGGAATTATTTTATCAGTAATCGCATTCATTGGTTGTCACGCTATGTTTGGGGGTCTTATATAAGATTAAATGAAAGATTGTCAAAATATTATAGAAGCGGTTTACACTATTGTCAAAGCAGATAATAAAGGAAGCGTAGCCTCTTATATTCCTGAACTTTCTAAAATAGACCCTAGTAAGTTTGGTGTTTGTTTAACAACAACAAAAGGCAAGCAATTTGCTTATGGAGATTTTAAAGAATCTTTTTCTATACAAAGTATCGCCAAAGTTTTATCCTTGAGTCTTGCGTATGATATCCTTGGAGAGCAAATTTTTAAACGTGTAGGAGTAGAACCTTCTGGCGCGGCTTTTAATTCCTTATCACAACTGGAAGCTGAAAATGGCATTCCACGAAATCCCTTAATAAATTCTGGAGCCATAGTTATATGCGATATTCTATGTAGTGAGCTTAAAAACCCCAAAAAAGAATTACTAGAATTTATAAGACGTATTGCCAATAGTAAGACTATAAACTATTGTCCGAAAATCGCAAAGTCAGAGAAAGACACAGGTTTTAGAAATTATGCGCTAATCAACTATTTAAAATCTTTTGGTAATATAAAGAACGACGTTGATACAGTTATTGAACTTTATTTTCATTTATGCTCCATAAAAATGACTTGCGTAGAGCTTTCAATTGCATTTGGTTATCTTTCAAACAAAGGTAAGCAGCTGACAACTCATAAAAATATTCTTACAGAAGCAAAAACAAAGCGTATTAATGCAATTATGAATCTTTGTGGTTTTTATGACGAGGCAGGTGAGTTTGCCTATAAAGTAGGATTGCCCGGAAAAAGTGGTGTTGGAGGCGGAATAGCTGCAATTTTACCAGAAAAATATAGTATTGCAGTTTGGAGCCCTAAACTAAACAACAAAGGAAATTCTTATAGAGGCATGATGTTTTTAGAACTTTTTACTACAAAAACGGAGGATACAATTTTTTGATATTACTCTCTCTAAGAAGATGAGTTTTAGTATAGAACCAAAAAACCCGATTCATTAGAATCGGGTTTTAAAGTGGTGCCTCCAGGAATCGAACCAGGGACACAAGGATTTTCAGTCCTTTGCTCTACCAACTGAGCTAAGGCACCAGTTGCTTCATTACTAAAGCGGATGCAAATATAAATTTAGTTTTAGTTTTACCAAAAAGAAAATAACAAAATTTGATTTTATAAATTTGTCGTTTTGCAAAAGCCTATGAATCTTATTGTTGACGTTGGAAATACCTTGGTAAAATTTGCTGTATTTAAAGAGAATCATCTACTCTTTAAGGATAGTGTTGAGTTATCTGAATTTGAGAACGCATATAAACATATAAAAAAGAAGTTTACAGCGCTTTCGACTTCAATAGTGTCTTCGGTTGGTAAACTAGATAACACGTCTGTTCAGCTTCTTAAGAAGCGTTTGGATGTTGTTGAATTAGATTATTCAACCAAACTTCCATTTGAGAACGCATACAAAACTCCAAAAACTTTAGGGGTAGATAGAATAGCTTTAGTGAGCGCATCAGTTTTAAAGTTTCCAAATGTAAATGCTCTTGTAATAGATGCAGGTACATGTATTACATATGATTTTATTACCCATGATAACATTTACCTAGGTGGCGCTATTTCTCCAGGCATACGTTTGCGATATAAATCCTTAAATAATTTAACAGCTAATTTACCGTTGTTAGATACTAAAGCACCAAAAAACATTACAGGAAACTCGACGTCATCGTCAATTCATTCTGGTGTAGTTAATGGTGTTGTAAAGGAAATTGACGGTATTATTGATGAATATCGACAAAAATATTCAGATTTAACAGTTATTTTAACAGGTGGAGATGCTAATTTTTTGTCAAACCAATTAAAAAATAGCATATTTGCCAACTCGAATTTTCTACTGGAAGGTTTGAACTTTATTCTAGAATTCAATTCAAAATAATGATTAAAAGACTTATTGTAATACTTATTACAATTATTAGTTGCCAAACCTTTGCGCAACAAGGAACCTCATCACCTTATTCTTTTTATGGTATTGGTAGTCTAAAATTTAGAGGTACTGTAGAGAATATAGGAATGGGCGGCATAAGTTCTTACATTGATAGCTTGCATATTAATTTAAGAAATCCAGCGTCTTACGCAGGTAGAAATCTGCAAATCAAACCTTACAATGGTGAAAGTAGACCCGTTAAATTTTCGGTAGCTGGATCGTTTAATAGCACCAGTCTAAACAGTAATACCGAATCTCAAAGCACAGGTACTTCGACATTTGATTATTTAGCAGTTTCTATTCCTTTGGGTCGATTTGGAGCTGGCTTTGGCCTATTGCCTTTTACATCTGTAGGGTATAGGTTACAAGATATAAACCCGGTTGATGAAAGAGTTGATTTTAGATATGAAGGAGAAGGTGGGTTAAATAAAGCGTTTTTTAGTTTAGGCTATACAGTTACGGATGAAATTACAATAGGCGTAGACGGTAATTATAATTTTGGAAGAACCGAAAACAGTGCAATTCAATTTGTGTTTAATTCTAATGGCGATTTAGCGCAGTTTGCTACTAGAGAAAATAATGTATCAGATTTAAGTGGTGTAAGTATTAATTTTGGAGCAGCTTATAAGGGTAAGTTAACAGATAAATTACAGTTATCAGCTACAGCTACTTATGCCCCAGAAAGTAATTTGAGGTCTATTAATAATCGTTCTATTTCTACAGTAGTTGTTTCAAGCTTAGGAGACGAGTTTCTACAAAGCACTATCGATGTCGATTTAGCCTCTAATGGATTAGATGAAACAGATTTAACATTACCATCGCGTTTATCTTTAGGTGCAGGTATTGGGCAAGCATCAAAATGGTTTATAGGCGCAGAGTATGTTGCTCAAAACACAAGTGTTTTTGATAATCCCTTGGTGAGTTCAACAATTAACAATACGTCTTTTGAAGATGCGTCATCATTTGCAATAGGAGGGTTTTATTTACCAAGTTACCGATCGCTTTCGAGTTACTTTAAACGCATCACTTATAGAGCAGGAGCACGAATAGAAAATACGGGTTTAGTTGTAAATGATGAGTCAATAAACGAGTTTGGCATATCTTTTGGTCTAGGTTTACCAATCGGACCACAAACAGGATTGTTTTCCGAAGTAAATTTAGGCTTTGAGTACGGACAAAGAGGTACAACGAACAGAAATTTAATTCAAGAAGACTTCTTTAATTTCAACATAAGTTTATCATTAAGTGATAGATGGTTCCAAAAAAGAAAATATAACTAACAAAAGAATAAAAGATGAAAACGAAAATTACATTATTACTCATTGCTTTAGTTTTTGCCTTTAATGGTTACAGTCAGCAAGACGAAGAGTGTATGAATAACTTATCTATTTTTAGTTCTTACGCTAAGAACAAAAAATATGATGAAGCATATGAGCCATGGATGACGGTAAGAAACAAGTGTCCTAAGTTTAATAGAAATATATATGTTGCTGGTGCAAAAATATTAGCTCATAAAATTAAGAATAGCTCTGGCGCAGAACAAACAGGGTTTGTAAAAGATTTGATATTGATTCATGAAAAACATAATGAATATTATGCATCTAAATTCCCTACAGGTAGAATGTATTATGAGATTGGCAATTTGTCATATACGCATAGAAAAGCGCTAGGTTTATCTGATGAAGAATTGTATGCTATTTTTGATAAAGGATTTACACAAGACCTAAACAATTTTAAACATCCTAAAGCCTTATATACATACTTTTCTTTAAAAGTAGATTTATATGATAAAGGCGCAAAAACAACAAAAGATGCTCAAGATTTATTTGACAAGTTTGATGATGTCAACGATAAGATAGAGCAGGAGATTAGTAAAAACACGTTAAGTCTTAACAAGCTTTTAAAGAAAGAAGAAGCTGGTGAAGAACTTACACGAAGAGAGCAAAGTATAGTTAAGAGTAATAAAAGTTACCTTCAAAATTACGACAATATCTCTGGTAGTATGAATACTAAAATTGGAAATAGAGCAAATTGTGAAGTTTTAATTCCTTTATATCAGAAAGATTTTGAAGAAAATAAAAATGATGCAAAGTGGTTACAACGAGCAATGAATAAAATGGGGCAGAAAGAATGTACAGATGACCCAATGTTTGAGCAGTTAGTAGCACAAAAGAACAATCTAGAACCAGATGCAAACACATCATATTATTTAGGTCTTTTAAATGAAAAGAAAGGGAATACTTCTGAAGCTGAAAAATACTACAGTCAAGCAGAGAGTTTAGAAACAGACCCTTTAAAGAAGTGGGGCTATGTTTTTAAAAGAGCCGAGAAAGCTAGAAAAAAAGGATCTTATGGGAAGGCAAGACAACTATATAGAGAAGCCTTAAAACTTAATCCATCAAACGGAACCCCTTACTTAAGAATAGCAGCTATGTATGCTAAAAGTGCTAAAAATTGTGGTGATACAAATTTTAACAAAAGAGCCGTATATTGGTTGGCAGCATCAGAAGCGCGTAAAGCTGGTAAAGTAGATGGTCGTTTAAAGAAAGCTTCTAGTCAAACAGTTACTAGTTATACAGCATTGGCTCCAGATAAATCAATGATTTTCACAGAAGGTAATGGCGGTAAATCAATTAGAATTGGATGTTGGATTGGAGCTTCGGTTACAGTTCCTAAAAATTAGTGAAAAACAAAAAATTACATATCATATCTAACACAGTCATAGCTCTTGCTATGACTGTGTTTTTTTCATGTAAAAACAACTTTAAAGATGTTCAGCAAGTAGGTGTACTTCAAAATGAACCTATAGGAGTTGCGGATACGATTAACCTCAAATACACAGATTCTTTTCAATTAAGGGCAAATTTGTTGAGTTCCAAAATGCTCGATTATTCTAACCGTAATTTTGCGTTTTCAGAGTTTCCTGAAGGTATAGAGCTTGTTATCTATGATAATGAGGGAAACAAAAATAAAATTTTTGCAGATTATGCCATTGTCTATACAGAAACCGATTTAGTAGATCTAAGAGGAAATGTTATTTTGGCAACTTTTAAAAAAGATTCGTTGTTTACCTCACAAATGTATTTTGATCAAACAAAAGAATGGGTATTTACAAATAAAAACTTCAGATATCGTAGCGGTGGATCCGATATTAATGGTACTGGTTTTGATTCTGATCGTAATTTCGACGAACCTGAGATGTTAGGTGCTGCAGGAGATGTCGAAGTTAATAATTAACTACCTTTGTGTCATAATTAGTTAAGTTATGATAAAAGCACTTAAAATTTTTCAATACGCCTATATAATCTTTGCAGTTCTGTTTGCTTGGGATGCTATTACAAATTGGTCTGTAGATCGAAGTCGTAGTTATATTTCCATTCTATTTGCAGCATTGGCCATATTTATGTTTTTCTTCCGTAAGCGTTTTCGTAAAAAATTTGAAGACCGTCGTAATCAATAGGCTATGACACTTGATGCTGTAATTATAGTGCTTTCACTTTTACTATCTGCATTTTTTTCGGGTATGGAGATTGCGTATGTGTCATCCAATAAAATACATATTGAGCTCGAAAAAAAACAAGGCGATTTCCTTGGGAAATTACTAGCTAAACTTACTGCTAAACCTTCAAAATTTATTACTACAATGCTTATAGGTAATAATATAGCATTGGTGATTTATGGGTTTAAAATGGGAGATGTTTTAGTCCGTTGGTTTCAGACTTTTTTACCATCAGATCATAGTTTGATTAATTATCTGTTTTTAGATTTCCAATTATTGTCTCAAACGGTTATTTCGACCATAATCATATTACTTACAGCAGAGTTTTTGCCAAAAGTGTTTTTTCAAATTTACTCTAATACCTTACTCAAGCTTTTTGCGCTGCCTGCATATCTGTTCTACCTTTTGTTTTCTGTGATTTCAGAATTTGTAATATGGATTTCGGATTTTGTGTTGAAGGTATTTTTTAAAACTGAAGGTGATGCCGTAGAATTGGCATTAACCAAAGTAGAGTTAGGTAATTTTATTACCGAGCAAATGGAATCTGTTGAGGAACACGAGGAGGTTGATAGCGAAATTCAAATTTTTCAGAATGCATTAGAATTTACAGAGGTTAAAGCGCGTGAAGTCATGGTGCCACGAACTGAGATTACAGCCATAGATATTTCAGATTCTATAGAAAATTTGAGACAGCTGTTTATAGAAACAGGATACACTAAAGTATTAGTATATAAAGAGTCAATAGATGATATTCTTGGTTATGTACACTCATTTGAGTTGTTCAAAAAACCTAAGACCATAAAATCAGTTGTTATTCCTGTAGTTTTTGTGCCCGAAACTATACGTATTAAAGATGTACTTAACCTTCTGACTAAAAAACGTAAAAGTATAGCTGTAGTTATTGATGAGTATGGCGGGACATCTGGTATGATGACAGTAGAAGACATTATTGAAGAGCTTTTTGGAGAGATTGAAGATGAACACGACAGCGTAGCATTGACCGAGGAACAACTTTCTGAAGATAGTTTTAATTTTTCAGCCCGATTAGAAGTAGATTATCTTAATGAGGTCTACAAATTAAGTTTGCCTGAGGGTGAATCCTATGAAACTTTAGGAGGTTTAATTGTAAATCATACTGAAGATATTCCAGAGTTAAATGAGACTATAGATATCGATAATTTTAAGTTTACTATTACAGAGGTCTCATCCACAAAAATAGATAGTGTGCATCTTAAAATAATGCCAGAGGATTAATCCCTTTTAGTTTACTCAAAAAACACGAAACATCCTTTTATTATTTGGTATAAAATGTTATTTTCGCACACTTAATTTTAACAAACTATATACCATAAAATGGCAGTTTTAAATAAAATCAGACAGCGTTCGCTTGTATTAATTTTGGTTATTGCAATGGCATTATTTGCTTTTGTAATTGGAGATGTTTTTAGAAATGCGGATGGATTTACAGGATCGCAAGATATTATTGCAACGATTAATGGAGAAGATGTAAAAAGAGAACCATTTATGTTTGCTGTGCAGAATATGCAACAACGTATGGGGCCAAACTCTTCTGAAACGCAAGTGAAAAACAATATATACAACCAAGAGTTGCGTCGTATTGTTATGAATACAGAATTTGAAAAACTAGGTCTTTCTGTAGAAAAGGATAAGATGCGTCAACTGTTAGAAAATAGTTTTGGGACATATCCTGAATTTCAAAACCAAGACAGCATTTTTGATGTTAATAAACTTAATGCGTTCATAGCAAACTTAAAAGATATTCAGCCTCAAGGCGCACCATTGAGTAACTTTACTATTAACTACGCACAATGGACAAACAACGAACAATCTTTAGCAAACAATGCATTAACGCAACAGTATTATAATTTAATAAAAGCTGGAGTAAGCGCAACACAAGCAGAAGCGCAAGATGATTATGTTGGAGACTCTAAAGCTGTCGATTTAAGATATGTACAAGTTCCGTATTCATCTATTGCAGATAGTCTAGTTACAATTACGACTTCAGATATTAAATCTTATATGCAAGACCATAAGGAGAAGTATGAAGTTGATGCTAGTAGAGAAATCCTTTTTGTTGAATTTAAAGAAGAAGCGTCTGCAGAAGACGAAGAGGCTCTAAAAGCTGAATTGTTAGCCTTAAAGACAGATAGAGTTGAATATAATGATACCACCAAAGGGACAGACACTATATTAGGTTTTGATAATTCAACGAATATAGAAGCATTTATTAACTCAAATTCGGATATTAAATATTCTGATGATTATTTAAGAGGGTCTCAATTAGGTGCTGCTCAAGATAGTTTGGTTAATACTGAGGTTGGTTCTTATTACGGGCCTTATAAAGATGCTGGGTATTACAAGTATTCTAAAGTGCTAGATAAAGCAAGTAAGCCAGACTCAGTTAAAGTTCGTCATATACTTATTCCTTATGCAGGTTCTACAAGTGCTGCTCCAGATGTTACAAAGACAGCTGAGGAAGCAAAGGCTACAGCAGATAGTATATTTAATGTAGTAAAACGTAATCGTTCAAAATTTGTAGACTTATTAGATTTATCTTCAGATAAAGTAAGTAACGAAAAAGAAGGTGTGATTGAGTTTGCTTACAATCAAGGTTTTGCTCAAGAATTCAAAGCATACTCCTTTGATAACAATAAAGGCGATATGGATGTGGTTGAAACAAGTTTTGGATACCATATTATCGAAATCTTAGATCAAACAGCATTTAGTAATACAATAAAATTAGCAACTATTGCGCGTAAAATTGAAGCATCAGAAAAAACAATTGACGATGTGTTTAATGCAAAGCAAAAATTTGAAATCGCAGCTGAGAATGGAGATTTTAGAGAGTTAGCAAAAGAGCGTAATTTAGAGGTAAGAGCTGTTAAATTAGGAGAGTTAGATGAGAACATTCCTGGTTTAGGAAGTCAGCGTCAAGTTGTGCGTTGGTCTTTTGAAGACGAATCAGAAATTGGAGATTATAAAAGTTTCCCTGTGTCTGGTGTTGGTTTTGTAGTAGCACAATTGGTAGATGTTAATGACAAAGGTTTAATGAAAATTAAGGACGCAACAGCTGCTGTACGTATTGAAGTACTTAAAGAAAAGAAGGCGCAAATGATACGCGAGAAGTTAGCTGCTGGCTCTTCTGTAGATGCTATTGCTACAGCACAAAGCCAAACAGTTAGAACAGCAAATGGTGTTAATCTTAAAAGTACTAGTTTATCTGGTGCTGGAGCTGAGCCAAAAGTAATAGGTGCAGCATTTGGACTTAAGGAAGGAGAGACTTCTGAGCCAGTTGCTGGTGCAAATGGCGTTTATGTTGTTGAAGTAACAAAGGTTACTGAAGCTACAGTATTAGAGAACTATGCGGCGATTATCGCACGTTTAAGTAATGCACGAAGAAACGCTGTACAAGGTAAAGTGTATTCTGCACTAGAAGCTGCTGCAGATATTGAAGACAATAGAGCTAAAACGGTTTACTAATTAGTAAGTAAATAAAATAAGAGTTTAAAAAGGCTTTGCATTTGCAAAGCCTTTTTATTGTTTAATCATCTCTGAATACTTTAAAATTGTATCGAAGCCTTTAGTTTTAAAATAAGCTTCAGGGTTTTCTTTTGAAGTCACCATCACAAAATCACCACCCCAAGCACCAAGACTCTTTATTTCGCCATTAAAGTCATGGAATAATCTTTCTTTTACAGGATTTTGATGTATTATACCAGAAATAATATGCTCGTGTTTTTGGATAAGTGTTTCAAAATCAGATAAAGCATCACATAAAATAAAGCTGTCCGTAATTCTATTTATATCTAAAATTACGGTACTTAAATCACCTTTAAATTTTCGGTAATTAGCAATGCCTTCACGGCTGTTTTGTTTTTGGTTGAGATACACAAAATAAATACAGTCTTTAAAGCTAGGGCTGAAGCTTACAGGCGTTACTTTGGGTTTGTTGTCAGTTATTTGATAGGTAATAGGCGAATTGTGTTGTGCACAAGCAATGTCATAGCCACTGCCTCCAAATGTAAGTTCTAATAATTTATAAGCATCAACATCTGCCCAAGTAGCCATATTATTAATAAGTGTAGAGGAAGTACCCAGCCCCCATGAGCGATTAAAATCTTGCGAGGTCTTAATGCTGTAACCTTTATCGGATTTTAAAAAATCGGGATTTAGAACATGAATACTTTTCAAAATTTGAATAAGCCGTTTGGATATATCATTTTCAGATTTAAAATCACCTCTAAGAATATCTTTGACATTGAAGCAATCTTTAAACCAAATACGTTTAGTTTGGTCATAACTTTCCCAATGTATTTCATCGTTTTGATTATCCTCAATCAAAAGGTCTTGCCCAAATTTGGTTGGAAGTGCAAGGGCTTTTGCACCATCTAAAACCAGGTATTCTCCTGTGAGTAAAAGTTTTCCGTTGCTTTTAAAATATTTCATCGACTAATTTCTCAATTTTTCAATAGCAGATACAACAGCACTATGTGTTACCGTATTAGTCTCAAAATGTGCGATGAGTTGTTTTTTTTCAGATTCGTTAGCTTCAAACTGATTCAAAATATTCATTAAGTGCATTTTCATATGCCCTTTCTGGATTCCTGTAGTCGTTAGTGATTTTAATGCTGCGAAGTTTTGCGCTAAACCTGCTACGGCGACTATTTTCATTAAATCTCTTGCAGAAGGTTTACCAAGCATTTCTAGTGCAAACTTAACCAAAGGATGAAGACTTGTTAAGCCACCAACTGTTCCTAATGCTAAAGGTATTTCTAGCCAAAAACAAAACACATCATCATCGATACTACAATGTGTTAAGCTTGAGTATTTGCCATCTTTTGAAGCATAGGCATGAACCCCAGCTTCTACAGCACGAAAATCGTTTCCTGTTGCTAATACAACCGCATCAATACCATTCATAATACCTTTGTTGTGCGTTACGGCACGATGAGGTTCGACTTCGGCAATAGCGACAGCTTGTTTAAACTTCTCTGCAAACGTTTTGGGGTCAGGGATGTCTTTATCTTTTAAATCTTCAATCTTACAACGTACTTCTGCTCTAACGAGACATTGTGGTACGTAGTTAGATAAGATACTCATCACTATATCAATAGTTTCTATTCCATAAGAAGACGCTTCGGTTTTAAATGTCTTAGCAAATTGTTCTAAGCAAGAATTAATAAAATTAGCACCCATTGCATCAAGTGTTTCAAAGGTAGCATGCAGCTGATAGTAATTTTCTAGGTCTTCTGTTTTGTCTCGTAGTTCTATATCTATAATCCCGCCACCACGACGTTCCATATTTTTTGTTATGGGAGCTGCATCAGAAATTAACGTTGATTTTATAGTTTTAAAATAATGTATTAAATCAGTTTTTCTGCCTGAATACGTAAAATGAACTTGACCAATTTTTGTAGTTGAAATAACGTCTGCTTTAAAACCGCCTCTATCTAACCAAAATTTAGCAGCTTTGCTTGCTGCTGCTACAACAGAGCTTTCTTCAATAACCATTGGAATTGTATAAACTGAGTCGTTAATACTAAAATTAGGCGCTACACCAAGAGGTAAGTAGAAGTTGGTAATAGTGTTCTCTATGAATTCATCATGTAACTTCTGAAGTTTATCATCAGAATTAAAATACTGAGTTACTGTATTTCTAGATGTTTTATCATTATTAAAATACGTTTCTAAAAGCCAATTAATTTTTTGAGTTTTAGATAGTTTAGAAAATCCAGAAATGGTGGTATTCATAGTTGCAATTTCATTTAAAATACAAAGATACTAGGATTGGTACAATATGTGTTGAATGTTCTTCAGTATTGCCGATTTACTGTTAATAATTACTGTTTTTTGCATATTTTTTAGTAAACTTGACATTACTTTAACAAATTAAAAAAAGTAATGAAATTTACACGTTTTTTAGCCATTATTGGCTTTTTGGTTACAACTTCAGTAACAGCTCAAAATAAACAAATTAGCTTAGAGGATATTTGGAATGGTACGTTTAGAACAGAAGGCATGCAGGCGCTTCATTCTATGAACAACGGAAAGCAATACTCGGTTTTGAATTTTGATAGAAGTGCTGGAACATCTTCGATAGATATTTTTGATTACAAAACCTCAGAAAAGGTTAGTACATTATTAACTTCTGGAGATTTAGATGAAATACAGGCATTTTTTGATTATAGCTTTAGTAAAGATGAATCTAAAATTTTACTAACCACTAAGTCGCAACCCGTTTTTAGACGATCACGTTTAGGCGAATACTACGTGTATGATATTAGTTCTAAAACCTTAACCAAATTGACTGATGATTTGGTGCAAGAGCCAACATTTTCATCTGATGGGTCAAAAGTTGCGTATGGTTTTCAGAATAATTTATATGTAAAAAATTTAGAAACCGGAGATATAAAGCAATTTACATTTGATGGAGAGAAGAACAGCATTATTAATGGTATTACAGATTGGGTTTATGAAGAAGA
>CAZBMY010000009.1:0-9009 GCA_964492855.1 uncultured Flavobacteriaceae bacterium | reverse complement strand
TTAGATTTATGGATGATTAACGCTACAGAAGGTAAGTCTAATCTTGTTTTAGCTGAAACAGATAAAGCGTATGTAGATGTAACATTTAATCTCACTTTTTTAGAAGATGATAGTTTCATATGGACAAGCGAGAAGGATGGTTATAATCATATATATCATTACAAAAAAGATGGAGAACTAATCAATCAAGTTACTAATGGTGAATGGGAGGTTACAAACTATTATGGGTTTGATCAAGATTCAAATACTATATTCTATCAATCAGTAGAAAATGGTTCTATTAATAGAGATATTTATTCCATAAAACTGAATGGAAAAAACAAAAAACGTCTTAGTGGGCAAGATGGTACTAATAGTGCCTCGTTTAGTGCTGATTTCACCTATTTTATAAATACACATTCAAGCGCTACATCACCTCAAGAGTATACACTTAACGATTCTAAGTCAGGCCAACTAATAAAGAGTATAAAGGATAACGATAAATTAGCAGAAAAAGTTACTGAATACAAAACCTCTAAAAAAGAATTCAGTACAATTTCGGTTAACGGGAATGAATTAAACATGTGGATGATTAAGCCAGCTGATTTTGATGAAAATAAAGAGTATCCGCTTTTTATGTATCAATATTCTGGGCCAGGTTCTCAACAAGTTGCCAATCGTTGGAATGGTGCAAATGATTATTGGTATCAGCATTTAGCTCAGCAAGGTTATATTGTAGTTTGTGTAGATGGACGAGGAACAGGTTTTAAAGGTGCAAATTTTAAAAAGGTAACTCAAAATGAATTAGGTAAATACGAAGTAGAAGATCAAATTGCCGCAGCTAAAAAATTAGGTGCATTATCATATATTGATGCATCTAGAATAGGAATTTGGGGATGGAGTTATGGTGGTTTTATGAGTAGTAATGCATTGTTTAAAGGTAATGATGTCTTTAAAATGGCCATTGCTGTAGCACCTGTTACTAGTTGGCGATTTTATGATACTATCTATACTGAGCGTTATATGACCACACCGCAAGAAAATGCAAGTGGTTATGATGAGAATTCTCCAATAAATCATGTAGATAAGCTTAAAGGCGATTTTTTATTAATACATGGCTCAGGCGATGATAATGTGCATTTGCAAAATACAATGCGTATGGTTGAAGCTTTAGTTCAAGCCAATAAGCAGTTTGATTGGATGATATATCCTGATAAGAATCATGGTATTTATGGAGGAAACACAAGATTACACTTATATAATAAAATGACAAATTTTATACACGAAACACTCGGTGACAAAAGAGAGGTCAAAGAAGAGGAAGAGGAAGTGAAATCAAAGATTAAAGGATAAATTAAATACTAACTAATATAATTATATATGGAATTTAAATTTGGAGGTTCAGAAATAAACCAAAAAACGGTTTTAGGTCACCCATCAGGATTATTTGTGCTCTTTTTTACAGAAATGTGGGAGCGCTTTTCTTATTATGGAATGAGAGCACTACTTATATTGTTTTTAACAAAGTCTATTTTAGAAGGTGGATGGGAATGGGATAGAGCCGATGCGAGTTTAATGTATGGATGGTATATCGGATTGGTTTATTTAACTCCAATTATTGGAGGTTGGATAGCAGATAAGTTTTTAGGATTTAGAAAGTCTGTAGTTCTAGGTGCTTTAATAATGACCTTGGGTCATGCATCAATGGCATTAGAGATTGCTGCCGACTTATTCTTTTATCTTGGTCTTGTGCTTTTAATTCTTGGAAATGGTTTATTTAAGCCAAATATTTCGTCTATGGTAGGGCAGTTATATAAAAATCAAGGTAGAGAAAAGGATGCAGGTTATACTATTTTTTACATGGGTATTAATTCTGGAGCATTTCTAGGAATACTATTGTGTGGGTATATAGGTGAAAATATTGGTTGGCATTACGGATTTGGATTAGCAGGTATTTTTATGTTTGTTGGGATGCTTCAATTCCATTTTGCACAATCTATATTTGGAAAAATTGGATTGAATAAAAAGCAAACTCAAGATTTTGATGATGTTTTAGAAGATACTGTAGAAGAAATTGAAGAAAATATAGAGGATGTTGTAGAAGATGTTAAGACTTCTAAAGTGAATAGAGATAGAATAATTGTAATTTCAATATTTGCTTTATTTACAGTTTTCTTTTGGTGGGCTTTTGAACAAGCAGGTGGTTCTATGACTATTTTTGCAGCCGATTATACAGATAGAGGTTTAGAGGGTAATGCGGCTTTGATTTTTAAAGTCGTAAATACGATAATAACAATTGTGCCTATGTTAGTAATTACATGGGTATTATCAATGTTGTTTAAACAAACCTTTAAGTCTTATTCTCTTTCAAATACGATATTAGGCATTGGCTTTGCTATAATATGGGGTATCGTAATTTGGATGCTATTTAGAGAGTTTAGAGCTGATACTACCGATGTTCCTGCTTCATGGTTTGGTGTGTTAAACTCATTGTTTATTATCGTTTTTGCACCTGTATTTTCTAAAATTTGGGAAAGTAAATTTAATCCTTCAGGTCCTGTAAAGTTTGCTATTGGTTTAATGTTAGTAGGTTTAGGCTTTGGTATTTTAGCCTACGGGGCAACAGCAATACCTGATGGAGCGAAGACAGCATCTGTTAGTTTAATATATCTTGTTTTAGCTTACCTGTTTCATACATTAGGAGAGTTATGTGTGTCTCCTGTTGGATTATCATATGTGAGTAAGCTAGCACCATTAAAATTGGTAGGGATGATGTTTGGAATTTGGTTTATAGCTAATTTCCTAGCAGGTGTTATAGGTGGTTGGACAGCTAGTTATATCGATCCTATATCGGAAGAGTATGGCTTATCAACATTTTTCTTAATTTTCACAGCAATTCCTGTGGGAGCAGGTATTGTTATGTTAGCACTGAGTCCGTTAATTAGAAAAATGATGCATGGTATTCGCTAATTTGCGTTAAATATTAATTAACGCTTATTTCTGGCATTTTTTATTTTGTAAGTTTGGTCCAGAAATTGCAACATATGTAGTTATGATAAGAAAAGTAATTATTAGTGTATTTGTAGTATTGGTAACAATCAACATTTCAGCACAAGAGATAAATTGGGTAACTTTTGAAGAAGCTGTTGCACTTCAAAAGAAAGAGCCTCGTAAAATAATGATGGATGTTTATACCAATTGGTGTGGGCCTTGCAAGTTGTTAGATAAAAACACGTTTGGAAATAAGGATGTAGTTAAGTTTGTTAATGAGAATTATTATGCCGTAAAGTTTAATGCAGAAGGTAATACAGATGTTCAGTACAAGGACAATACATTTACCAATCCTGGTTATGATGAAACAAAAGCTAATCGCCGAAATAGCCCTCACCAATTCGCACAATTTTTGCGTGTGAGAGCATACCCTACAATTGCATTTTTTGATGAAGAATTAAAAATAATCGCCCCAATTACAGGGTATCAAAGACCACAACAATTAGAGTTGTATTTGAGATTGTTTAAGGATGATGACTATAAACAAATGAAGAGTCAAGAAGCTTTTAATGCTTATTACAAAGCATTTAAACCTACATTTACGGAGGCTAACTAAGTAAAAAATTATTTTAATATAAATGCTCCCTTTTCATACGTGCTATGGAAAGGGATTTTTTTATGCTTGCAAGTTTGTTGCCATCGTTTAACATATGATTTATAATTACTAGCATCAGCAATAATATGTTTTGGTTTTAAAGAATCAATCAATCGGTTAAGATTTATTTTTGGCGAATCCGAAAGTAGAATATAACTCGGTTTAAATAATTTTGAATTATAAATCCCAACACTATCAATTACTAATAGGAGTTCGTTTTTATAGCTGTAGGTTGATTTTAAAGTACTAATTTCAGTTGTTTCAATAAAGTGTCCAATGTTGTAGTTCTTTAGAGTTTTGTCATTAGCTACTGTAAACGAATCTATGTTATGATTTATATTTAGATGAGAGTTGTGTTTTTCTCCAATTAAAGTTGTCCTATTCTTATTGAATATAATAAGTTCATCTCCAGCATTTTGATATTTATTAAAAACTAGCATGCCAGAAAACAGGAGGATACTTAGTAATGAGTACTTTAAGCTCGTAATCGATTTATGTTTCCATAAATAAAGCAAACTAATGATGATTATATAACTTCCAAAAACATGATATATGCTAAATGAGATGCCTCTAAGTAGAAAATCTTCAAACTGAGCAATCCAAGCAATAAATTCGTTTAAGCAATCTATAATAAAACTGAATATCTGCGCTAAGACATTTGGTAAAATATTTAGAAGCGCTAAAGTAATCACTAAAATACCTAAGCCAAGAATTAGACCTAATGCTGGAATGATAACTAAATTTGAAATAAAGAAAAGTCCAGGAAATTGATGAAAGTAAAATAATCCTATCGGAGCAACACCTATTTGAGCAGCAATAGTTACCGTAAGTATTTTCCAAAAGTAGTCTGTAACTTTATTTGAGGGCTTCCAAAAACCATACAAAATAGGTTGAATACTTACTATGGCTAAAACCGCCAAATAACTCATCTGAAACCCAACATCAAAAAGGTATATAGGCTTAAATAGCAGCATTACAAATGCCGAAATAGTTAAAGTGTTGTAGATGTTTGTTGGACGTCTTAGAAACTGAGCACATGTTATAATACTAAACATTGTAACGGCTCGAGTGACCGAAGGTGAGAGTCCTGCTATAAATGCAAAACACCATAAGATTATAATAATGATAATAGGTTTGATGAGGTGTTTCCCATGTTTTAGTCTATGTAATGGTTTAAGAAAATGGGATAGAATGATAAAAATGATACCCACGTGCAATCCCGATACTGCAAGAATATGAATAGTCCCAGCATTAACATAGTTATTATAAACTTCAGCACTTATATCTTGTCGTTGACCTAATAAAAGTGCATTAATAATAGATAAGACATCATCTTTAAAACCTGCAGCTACAAGTTGCTCATTGACTTTTGCTCTAAAGCTATCTGCATAATTATCTAAAGTATGTGTGTCAGTTTTTAGATGAATAAATTCATTATGTTTTAAATATAATTGATGATGGATATTCCGCTTTTTTAAGTAGGAATTATAATCAAATTGAAACGGATTTTTAGGTTTTGTAACTTCAGATAAAGTAGTGTTGGCAAGATAAACACTTCCAATTTTTAAGTGCTCAAACAGAGAGTCTTTTTGCACGTTTAAAAGAATTTTCCCAAAGACTTTTGATGCATTAATGCTTGTAATTTCAGCAAAATACTTGTTGTTATAGGTGTCTGGCTTTAAACGTTTTGTTATTATAAATGAAAAGTCAGCATGCGTCTTAAAAGCTATTTCTGAGTTTAAATAGTGAGCTGTCTTATTTCTATCATCATAAACTTTTGTAGATGTAACGCCAAGACTTATAAAGATTAAAAGCGCTAAAGCACCAAATACATAATTTTGAGTTGCCTTACCTTTTATTAAGTAGGTAATACTCAAACTAAAAATTAAAACCAGATTTACAACTAATGTAAATGATAGTGAAAGCTCAATATAAAAGCCAATAAGAATTCCTATGATGAGGCAAATGGTAAGCCTAATGATATTAAAATTAAGTAACTTCACTACAGTAAGTTACAGCAAAAATTTTAATTATAAGTATGCTTGTTTAATTATTGAACGCGTGCTTTGAGATACTGCTTAGAAAATATTATAAATAACGTCTAGCTTGTACATATGCTAAATACCAGTAACGTTCAGAAAGATTTGAAATCATAACGCCACGACTAGAAGACGAATGAATAAATGATACTATGTCACCACTAACATCTGTTACTATACCAACATGATTGACTTTTCGGCTATTCTTTTTAGTTGCAAAAAACACCAAATCACCTTCCTGTACTTTTTTAATATCAACCCAAGCTCCATTAGTAGAAAGTTCTTTAGTTGTTCTCGGCATTGATATGCCGTGTTCACCAAACGACGTATATATCAACCCCGAACAATCCATGCCTTTTTTTGTAGTGCCACCGTATTTGTATTTGGTACCTTTGTAGCGTTTAGCTTCGGTAATTATAGCTTCAATTTGTTTGGAAATGGCAGTATTCGGTGATTTAACTCTCGTGGTTTTTGCTGTAGCTCTTTTATTTTGATTAGAAATGTTTTTTGTGGATTTACAACTGCTTAATACGGCTAGTATAACTATAAGAGAGTAGGCTTTTTTCATTTAGTAATTGCTTTGTGTATAAGCTTAGCTGTATTCTCACTAGCGCCTTTTCCACCTAACTTCTGTTCTAAATCGTAGTAATCTAAAAAGAGTTGCTCACGTTTTTCGGGATTTAGAATAGCTTCAAGTTCTGTCTTTAAACGTTTAGTGTTTAAATCATGTTGTATTAATTCTGTTACAACCTCTCGGTCCATAATTAAGTTGACTAAAGAAATATACTTTAGGGTGATAATGCGCTTTGCTATTTGGTACGAAATACGATTCGCTTTATAACATACAACTTGAGGAACTTTAAATAATGCTGTTTCTAGAGTCGCAGTGCCAGAGGTAACTAGGGCGGCAAAAGAGATACTTAGTAAATCATATGTTTTATTATCTACAAAAGCGATATCTCGTGATTGTATTATAGACTGGTAGAAACTAAAATCTTGGCTTGGTGCACCGGCAATTACAAATTGATAGTCCGTAAAATCATCCACAACACTCAGCATCACATCGAGCATTTTTTTAATTTCTTGTTTACGACTTCCAGGTAAGAGCGCAATGATGGGTTTACTACTTAGGCTATGTTGTTCTCTAAAATCATTTTCGTCTACAAGGGTTCTGTTTGAGACAGCATCAATTAAAGGATGTCCGACAAAATGAACATTGTAATCGTATTTTTTATAAAATGCCTTTTCAAAAGGAAGGATGGTATACATGGCATCAATATCCCGTTTTATCTTTTTTACGCGACCAGCACGAGATGCCCAAACTTGTGGTGAAATATAATAATGTGTTTTAAAACCTGCTTCTTTTGCCCATTTTGCAATGCGTAAATTAAACCCGGAATTATCTATAAAAACAATAACATCAGGGCTATATGCGTTAATGTCTTTTTTACAGAATTTTATAAATCCTAAGATTGTTTTAAGGTTCATAATCACTTCTGCAAAGCCCATAAAAGAACGCTCTTTGTAGTGTGTTACCAATGTGCCGCCAACGGACTGCATTAAATCACCACCCCAAAACCGGATATCAGCAGCTTTATCTTCTTTAAAAATAGCCTTCATTAAATTGGAGCCATGTAGGTCTCCTGAAGCTTCACCTGCGATAATGTAATATTTCATGGTGTTTTCTTTTTTAGAATCCTATTCGCCAAGTTCCCAAGTGTTTAATTCTTGTATGGCATGGTGGGCTGTCAAATCAAATTGTACAGGAACTACAGAAACGTAGTTGTTTTCTAAAGCCCATTCGTCAGTGTCTTTACCATTGTCCATATTCACAAATTTTCCAGTAAGCCAATAATACTCTCTCCCCATAGGGTTTGTACGCTTGTCAAACTCTTCTTCCCAATTAGCTCTTGCTTGCCTGCAAATCTTTATGCCTTTTATATGCTCTTTTTTAGTGTTTGGGATATTTACATTAAGCACAACACCATTTGGCAAGCCATGATTTAAAACATTTTCTGCTATTGTTCTGACAAAAGATTTGCAGTGTTCAAAATTAGCTCCCCAATTATAATCTAGTAGTGAAAATCCAATAGCCGGAATACTTTCAATACCAGCTTCAAGTGCAGCACTCATAGTACCCGAGTAGATGACGTTGATAGAAGAATTAGATCCGTGATTAATACCAGAAACACAAAGGTCTGGTTTCTGTTTTAATACCTCTCTAACGGCTAGTTTTACACAGTCTGCCGGTGTACCAGAACAACTAAATTCCTTCTGAGGCCCATCATCAATTCTCACTTCTTCAACATGCAAAGTAGAATTTATAGTAATGGCATGCCCCATGGCACTTTGAGGGCTGTCAGGGGCAACAACAACGACATCTCCAATCTCGGACATTATAGCAATAAGGGTCCGTATACCAGGGGCGGTAATGCCATCGTCATTCGTTACTAAGATTAAAGGTCTTTTAGCCATTATTAGTGTTTTAAAAACATATGTGCTAAAATACTAAATTAGCATGTAAAAGTACTTGGTACTTGGTTTAACAAAAAATTAGTAGGACTTAGGTTTTATGGCATGATTTTTTCATCTATTTTAGACAATTATATTGGAGTTTTCAATTAAAGAAAAGACAAAAATGAAAGGGAAATACAAATTTTTATTATTAGCACTTCTTATTGCTGTGGCTTCATGCAGCTTTACAAGTAAAGTAAATGAAACCAATTCGGATAAAGATAAATTATTGGTTCGAGTGATTACCTATCTCTTAGATCAAGGTCATTATGCACCGCAAGACATTAATGATAATTTTTCTGAACGTGTATATGACAATTATATAAAGCAATTAGACCCATTAAAACGATATTTTTATGAATCTGACATTGAGGAGTTTGAAGCATACAAAACTCAAATTGATGACCAGTTAAAAGCGTATGATGTATCATTCTTTGAATTAACATATAAGCGTTATGTTGAGAGAGTAAACGAGTCAGAGGAAATGTATTCTAAGGTTTTGGATAAGTCTTTTGATTACTCTAAACAAGAGGAATTTAATACGGATTATGACAAGTTAGAATATGTTAAGACTAAACGAGAGATGAAGGAGCGTTGGAGAAGGCAGATTAAATTTTCTACTATAGCTAATTATGATGATGTAATTGAAAATAATAAGATATTAGCTGATAATGATCCAGATATACAACTAAAATCTAATAAAGAATTAGAAGTAGAAGCTAGAGAAACGACTAGAAAATATCTTGAAGAATTCTATGTTTACTTTAAAGAGCGTCGTCGTAAAGATTGGTTTGGTGTATATATCAACGCTATAGTAAGAGAGTTTGACCC
>CAZBMY010000008.1:0-24437 GCA_964492855.1 uncultured Flavobacteriaceae bacterium | reverse complement strand
AACCGGAACAAAGGGCGAAGTGTTAACCATAAAGGCTCCAGATTTAAAACTTGAGACTGCGGTAAAGTCTTCAGTTTTTATTATTTCGTTAGGAGAAGACTTATATAAAGTTGGTGCAACTTATGAATGGAATGATAAGACAAACGTTCCAACAGCAAAAGCAAAAGAAGAGCTTATAAGAAAATTAAAAACCTTTATCACCTGTGATTTTGAAATTGTAAATCATAGCGCAGGAGTTAGACCTACGGTAGAAGATAGACGACCTATAGTGGGTAGGCATCCTCAATATAATCATTTATATGTTTTAAACGGTTTGGGTTCTAGAGGTGTTATGATAGGCCCATATGTTGCCAATAAACTGTTTCAGTTTATTGAAAATGATATAGAATTAGATAAAGAGATTGATATCAGAAGATTCGATAAATAAACTCTAATTATTTTGCGACACTTTTTTTGCAAGTTGTTTATCGTAACTCATAAAAAGATTAATCCAAATATTGCGTGATACACGCATAATAATTGGCATAAATGCAACTAAAGTAGCGACAATAGCAATAAAAGCTGTTACTAGAGAAGTTTCTAAAAGTATAAAGCTAATTACAAAAGCAGTAATAGCAAAAGCAATACCAACACCGTAACTAACATACATGGATCCATAGAAAAAAGAAGGTTCCATACGATATCTTGTCTTACAATGTGAGCATTGGTCATTGATTTTTAGTGTTTCAGAAATGATGTAGGCATTTTTTTCTACATACATAGATTCTTGGTGACATTTAGGGCAAACTCCAAACAAAATACTATAAAGCTTATTTCCTTTTCCAATCATAATCGAAACCTTATTTTTGCGTTTTTAAAACAGTATAAAGATAGATTTTAATTTTATCTATCATTGTAACAATTATAACGTTTCTAGCTATTCTAATATTCGTATAAACTATGCTTAATATTCATAATCTTTCTATTTCTTTTCAGGGCGAATACCTTTTTGAAGATATCACCTATAAACTGGGAAATGGCGATCGTATAGGGCTTATTGGTAAGAATGGTGCTGGTAAATCTACCATGTTACGTATTCTTTCAAAAGAGCAAGAAGCAGATACTGGTCAGATTGCTGCGGATAAAGATTTGAAGATTGGTTTTCTAAAGCAAGACATTGATTTTGATTTTGGTAAAACAGTACTTGAGGAGTCTTACGAAGCTTTTAAAGAAATTAAAGCTTGTGAGCAGCAATTAGAAACTATTAATATTCAATTGGCTGAGCGTACGGACTATGAAAGTGAATCATACAATCAATTAATGATTGATTTAAATGATATTCAGCATCAATACGAAATTTTAGGAGGTTATAACTATCAGGGTGAAACTGAAAAAATACTTCAAGGCCTCGGTTTTAAACGCGAAGATTTTAATAAACTTACAGATACGTTTTCTGGTGGTTGGCGAATGCGAATTGAATTGGCAAAATTATTACTTCAAAATAATGATTTACTATTATTAGATGAGCCAACAAATCACTTGGATATAGAATCTATTATATGGTTAGAAAATTTTTTAAAAAATTATGCCGGTGCTGTAGTTATCGTATCACACGATAAAATGTTTTTAGATAATGTGACTAATCGTACCATTGAGATATCATTAGGACGTATTTACGATTATAACAAACCATACACAAAGTTTTTAGCGCTACGACAAGAGATAAAAGCACAACAAATTGCGACCCAGAAGAATCAAGAAAAGCAAATTCAACAAACGGAGAAGCTTATTGAAAAATTTCGCGCAAAAGCTTCTAAAGCGACTATGGCACAGTCTCTAATTAAAAAATTAGAGCGCATGGATCGTATAGAAGTGGATGAGGAAGATAACGCTGTAATGACACTTAATTTTCCTATATCTGTAACTCCAGGTAAGGTAGTAGTAGAAGTAGATGACGTGTCAAAGCATTATGACGATTTACAAGTACTTCATAACGTTAGTATGACGATTCCAAGGGATATAAAAACAGCTTTTGTTGGTCAAAACGGACAAGGTAAGTCAACCTTAGCTAAAATTATTGTTGGAGAAATAGCACATCAGGGTAAATTAACGTTAGGTCATAATGTGCAAATAGGCTACTTTGCTCAAAATCAAGCAGAATATCTAGATGGTAGTAAAACCGTATTAGAGACTATGATTGATGCTGCTAATGAAAAAAACAGAAGTAAGGTTCGTGATATTCTTGGTTCTTTTTTATTTAGAGGTGAGGAGGTAGATAAGTATGTCAGAGTGCTTTCTGGAGGAGAGCGTAATCGATTGGCACTAGCAAAACTATTATTACAGCCACTTAACGTGCTTATTATGGATGAGCCTACCAATCACTTAGATATTAAATCAAAAAATGTACTCAAAGATGCTTTAAAAAAGTTTGAAGGTACATTGATACTTGTATCTCACGATAGAGATTTTCTCCAAGGTTTAACCGAAACTATTTATGAGTTTAAAGATCAAAAAGTAAAACAGTATTTAGGTGATATTGATTTTTATTTAGAGCAGCGTAATCTTCAGAATTTAAGAGAAGCAGAAAAAAGAACAGTAGTAGCAAAAGAAGAAAAGTCTACAACTAGTAAGCAAAGTTATGAAGACCAAAAGAAAGCAAAATCTCTAAATAATAAATTGAGTAATATCGAATCTAAAATAAATCAATTAGAAAAAGATATCAAAGTAGATGATTTAGCTTTGGCAACTAATTATGACGAAACTGCAGCCAACCCTAAATTCTTTGATGCATATCAAAGCAAGAAGGATAAGCTTGAACAGCTAATGGAAGATTGGGAGAAAGTACAAGAATCTATTGATGCTTTAAATTTTAACAATTAGGATTTTTTTAACGGCACAGTATATGGTTATGGGTAAATTTGTACTCTAAATCAACCCGTATTATGCGTAACGTTATACTTTCCGTTTTGGGAGTAGTTTTGATTATTGGAGCAATTTTCATAGGAAAAGAGATAAGCAACAGTAAAAAGAAAAAGCGTCCAGTTCCAGAAAAAGTAGTAAAAACAGTATTTACAGATACAGTTAAAAATGGAACAGTTCAGATTATAATTCCTGCTAACGGAAACCTTGTTGCAAAGCGCCGTGTAGAGCTTTTTTCTGAAGTTCAAGGTATTTTTAGAAATGGGAGCAAACTATTCAGACCAGGTCAGGAATATAGAAGTGGAGAAGCTCTAATCCGTATTGATGCAGATGAATATTATGCAAATGTCCAGGCGGCTAAAAGTAATCTGTATAATTCTATAGCTTCAATAATGCCAGATTTGCGTTTAGACTTTCCAGAAGTGTTTTCAAAATGGCAAAATTATCTCAATGGGTTTTCGATGGATAAAACTACTCCAAAACTTCCCGAAATGACTTCAGAAAAAGAGAACTACTTCATTACAGGTCGCGGAATTATTTCAAGCTATTATAACGTCAAAAATTTAGAACAGCGCTTAATTAAATACAATATTAGAGCACCGTTTTCTGGTATTTTAACCGAAGCACTAGTGACCGAAGGATCATTGATTAGAAATGGTCAAAAATTAGGAGAATATATAGATCCTACTACTTACGAGATGGAAGTTGCTTTAGCTAAAACATACGCTACACTTCTTAAAGTAGGTGAAACCGTTGCGTTAAACAATCTAGATAAAACCGAACAATTTACAGGTAAGGTATCACGTATTAACGGTAGTATAGATGCGACTACGCAAACAATCAATGCTTTTATAGAAGTTAAGAATGAGTCATTGAAAGAAGGAATGTACTTAGAAGCAAACCTTAATGCAAAATCAGAAGATAATGCCATAGAGATTAATAGAAGTTTGGTTTTAGATGATAATCAAATTTTTGTGGTAAGAGACAGTGTTTTAGATATTTTAGATGTAAATCCAGTATATTTTTCAGATACAAAGGTTGTACTAAAAGGCGTCCCAGATGGTACAATAATGCTTTCAAAACTCGTGCCTGGTGCTTATGCTGGGATGTTAATAAAGCCATTCTCTAAAGTAAACGCAGAGAAGAAGAACGCAAAATCGAGTAAATAAAATGAGAAAGCTAATAGCCTATTTCATTAAACATAGCGTTGCAGTTAACATTGTTGTATTTGCGTTTATAATTTTTGGTTTTTTTGGAGCCACAAGTTTAAAATCATCTTTTTTTCCACTTGTAGATTCAAAAAACATAAGTATTAATGTAACCTATCCAGGTGCGTCTCCTCAAGAGGTTGAAGAAGGGATTGTACTTAAAATTGAAGATAACTTAAAAGGTTTAAATGGTGTAGAACGTGTGACATCAACTTCTCGAGAGAATAGTGGTAACATTAATGTAGAAATTGTAAAAGGAAAGGATATCGATTTTATGCTTCTTGAAGTTAAGAACGCTGTAGATCGTGTACCATCATTTCCAACAGGTATGGAACCTCTTATTGTTGCAAAGCAAGAGGCGCTTAGACCAACAATTTCTTTTGCTGTAAGTGGTAAAAAGATTCCTTTAGCAACCTTGAAACAAATAGGGCGTGAGGTCGAGAATGATTTGCGTGGCATTGATGGGATTTCTCAAATTGAGATTACAGGATATCCAGAAGAAGAAATTGAAATTGCTGTAAATGAAGCCAATCTATTAGCTTATAATTTAAGTTTTAATGAGGTTGCTGATGCTATAAATCAAGCAAGTTTAATTACTACCGGCGGAACTATTAAAACTAATGCCGAAGAGTATCTTATTAGAGCTAATAATAGATCATATTATGCTGATGAGTTATCTAATCTTATTGTAAAATCTGACCCGTCAGGGCGTAAGATTCAACTCAAGGATATAGCAACCGTAAAAGATCAATTTTCTGAGACTCCTAATGCAAATTTTTTTGACGGTGATTTATCTATAAATGTTACAATTACCAGTACAAATACAGAAGATTTAATTTCTTCAGCAGAAAAAACTAAAGCGTATATAGAAGAGTTTAATCAGAAGTATGATAATGTTAAGCTAAATGTTGTTAGGGATTTGTCGACGACATTGGTTCAGAGGACAGAATTGTTGACTGAAAATGCAGTAGTAGGAATGATTCTTGTACTTCTTTTTCTATCATTATTTTTAAACACAAGACTAGCATTTTGGGTTGCATTTGGCCTACCGATAGCGTTCTTGGGAATGTTTATTTTTGCTGGCTATTTTGATGTAACTATCAATGTATTATCCCTTTTCGGGATGATTATTGTTATAGGTATTTTGGTTGATGATGGTATTGTTATTGCCGAGAATATCTACCAGCATTACGAAAAAGGGAAACCCCCTGAGCAAGCAGCAGTAGATGGTGTAATGGAAGTTTTACCGGCCATACTGTCTGCTATAATTACTACAATCTTAGCCTTTGGTATATTCTTGTTTTTAGATGGTCGAATCGGAGAGTTGTTCGGAGAAGTATCTGTTGTCGTAATGTTAACTTTAATAGTCTCTTTAGTAGAAGCGTTAATTATTCTTCCAGCGCACTTGGCACATTCCAAAGCATTAAGAGCTAAGAACCCAAAAGAGCGTAAAGGATTAGCAGGCGTGTTTCAAAAAATCTTTTCAAAATTACGATATATCAATGAGTTTGGAGATAAGATAATGAGATGGCTACGTGATGAGTTGTACAGCCCAGCTTTTAGATTTGCATTAAAGTATAAATTTTTAACGCTTTCCTTTTTTATAGTCTTTGTAATTCTAACGAATGCTAGTGTAAAAGGCGGTATAGTGAGAGTAGCATTTTTTCCTCAAATTGCTAGTGATAGAGTTGCTATAAATTTAAATATGCCAAATGGTACAAATGAAAAAGTTACAGATAGTATCATTTCATTTATAGAAGAGAAAGCAATTGAAGTCACAAAAGAGATTAGTGATGAATTTTTAGGTGAAAATTCTGAAAAGTATTTGGTAGAGAATATGATTAAAACTCTTGGACCTGGGTCGTCAGCTGCACAGTTGCAAATTAATTTATTACCAGGAGAAGAGCGTCCTAATGAAATTACAACCAATTTAGTATCTAATAGACTTCGAGAACGTGTTGGGCCAGTTTTAGGTGCAGAAAGCTTAGTATACGGAGGAGGTGGTAATTTTGGCGGAAGTCCACTTTCTATTTCGTTATTAGGTAGCAATATTCAAGAACTTAAAGCTGTAAAAACGGAGTTAAAACGAAATTTGGAATCTAATATTTTATTAAAGGATATTACGGATAATGATCCTGCCGGAATAAAAGAAATTAGATTAAAGCTCAAAGAAAATGCATATGCTTTAGGTTTAGATTTAAGAACTGTTATGGGGCAAGTGCGGTCAGCTTTTTTTGGAGCTCAGGCACAGCGTTTTCAGAGAGGGCAAGACGAGATAAGAGTTTGGGTACGCTATAATAGGGAAGACCGTTCGTCTATTAATAATTTAGACGATATGCGTATAGTTACCCCAACAGGAAATAGAATTCCGCTAAAGGAAATTGCTAATTATTCCATAGAGCGTGGAGATGTTGCTATTAACCATTTAGAAGGGCGAAGAGAAATTCAGGTTTCTGCAGATATTAAAGATCCTAAAAAAACGAGTAGTACAGATGTAATGGCAGAGATTAGAGATGAAGTCATGCCCGAGATTTTATCCAAATATCCTACGGTAACACCATTTTATGAAGGACAAAACAGAGAGCGTTTAAAGCTTACAAATTCATTAGTTCCAGTAGGTACAACGGTATTAATACTTATTTATATTGTTATCGCGTTTACATTTAGAAGTTATAGTCAGCCGCTTATTCTTATACTCATTATACCATTGAGTTTACCTGCTGTAGCTTGGGGGCATTGGATTCATGATTTTCCATTAAACATTTTATCACTTCTTGGTATTATAGCCTTAATAGGTATTATGGTTAATGACGGCTTAGTTTTAATCGGTAAATTTAATAGTAGCCTACGGGAAGGCCTATCGTTTGATGACGCCTTATATGAGGCCGGACGATCCCGTTTTAGAGCTATCTTTTTAACATCGATAACAACAGTAGCTGGTTTAGCACCACTAATTTTTGAAGAGAGTAGACAAGCTCAGTTTCTTATACCAATGGCTGTATCTATTGCTTATGGTATTGGTTTTGCTACAATTTTGACATTGATTGTGCTTCCAATATTCTTATCATTTAGTAATTTTATTAAGCAGAACGCTAAATGGTTATATACAAATAGAGAAGTTTCTAAGGAAGAAGTAGAACGTGCTATAAAGGAAGAAAACCATTTGATGGATCAGCAAAATTTTTATTTGGATGATAGTATGGAAATGACAGAAAGTAACTTAGAACAAAATTCAACAGCTAGGATAGAGTAAGTAATGAAAAAGATATTTACACATATAGCCCTATTAGTTTTAATTTTTAGTTTTTCTATAGTAAGCTTTGCTCAAACGATAGTTAAACCATCAGAAGCTATTGCATTGGCTTTAGAGCATAATTATGGTATCCAAATTGCTAATAATAATATTGAAATAGCAGAGAATAATAAGAATATTTTAAACTCAGGTTACTTGCCTACACTTACAGGCCTAGCTGGCGGAAATATAGATAGGCAGAACGCAGACGGACAGTTAGCAAATGGAGATACTAGAGTAGCTGAAGGCGCAGAAACAAGACGTTATAATGCGTCTATAAATCTAAATTATACGCTATTTGATGGCTTAGGTAGATATTACGATTATAAACGCCTAAAGGAAGAATATAATTTATCTGAATTGCAAGCGAGAGAAACTATAGAAAATACAACTATACAACTTTTAACAGTTTACTATAATGTAGCACGTCAGAGCGAAAATCTTAAGTCTTTAGAAGAAACTCTAGAGATTTCAAAAGACAGATTGACACGTAGTGAGTATCAGTTTGATTATGGTCAGAATACAAAATTAGATGTTTTAAATGCAGAGGTAGATATAAATAATGATAGTATTAATATTATTACATCTAGACAAAACCTTATTAATTCAAAACGTGATTTAAATTTAGTTACTGGAAATAAAATTTCAAATGTGTTTGAGGTAGATACAACGGTTGTTTTTTTGTTAGAATTAGATAAACAAGATTTGTTATCTAAGGTTTACAAGAATAACGTTAACCTTATTCAGAATGAAAAGAATATTGCTATTAATGAGTTTACTCTAAAAGCAAACAAATCTGGATACTTACCCACAGTAGGACTTACAGGGTCTTATGGTTGGAACGAATCTACAAACAATAGCCCATTAGCTTTCGTATTACAGAATACGAGTACAAATGTTTCAGCAGGTGTAAATTTAACGTGGAATCTATTTGATGGAGGAACCACAGTTACTCGCGTAAAAAATGCTAAAATAAATCTAGAAAATCAAAAGCTTCAACAAGAATTATTAAAACAAGATATAGAGCGTAACTTCTACAATGCGTGGGATGACTACCAGAACAGACTTCAGATTTATAAGGTGCAAGAAGATAACATTAGAACAGCCAATAATAATTTTGAACGTACTAAAGAAAAATTCAAACTAGGTCAAGTTACATCCATAGAGTTTAGACAGGCACAACTCAATCTTTTAGCTGCCGAGTTAAATACGAGTCAAGCGAAATATGATGCTAAGTTAGCCGAAGTTTTAGTGCTTCAGATAAGCGGTGAATTATTAAACGTTAATTTTTAAAATAGATAATGGAAGAGTATTTCTTTCAATGTCCACATTGTTGGGAAGATATCTCAATGTTAGTCGATATTTCTATATCTCAACAGACCTATATTGAAGATTGCGAGGTGTGTTGTAATCCAATTCAAATTAAAGTTTTTACAGACGGAATATCTGTATCTTATTTTGAGGCTTCTAGTATCGAGCAGTAAGAATTTAAAGCCGTAATATTTTTTAATAAGTGCATTTCATCGAAAATAATACGTGTTTTATCGGTTACGTCGAATATTTTTCTATATTTGAAATGTTAAAACGGTTCCCTCGCCCAAATCTTTCAACTTATGAAAACGTTTTACTTCTTAGTCGCTAGTGTATTTTTTACAGCATTTTCTTATGCTGATATCTCTGATAATCAAAAAGCAGCACTTTTAGATTTATACAATTCTACAAATGGATCTCAATGGAATACGAGTTGGGATTTAAATCAATCAGTTTCAACTTGGAAAGGTGTTACTGTAGAGAATAACCAAGTAGTTTCTATTAAATTAGCATTTAATAATCTAAAAGGTACTATCCCATCAAGTATTAATGATATTCAATCTTTACAGATATTAGACCTATCGTTTAATAAAATCAAAGGCCAATTACCAGAAACTATTTTGGACTTAAAAAACTTAGAGGTGCTTAAGTTGTTTTCTAATCAAATAGAAGGCGAGTTGCCAAAGAATATAGGTGTAATGACTAATCTAAAGGTATTAGAGATTTACAATAACAATTTTAATGGCGAGATACCTTCGTCTATAGGTGATTTAAAAAATTTAGAAAACTTAAGTTTAAGTAGTAATCAATTTACAGGTAAGTTGCCTTATACAGTGACTAATTTATCTAAGCTTAAAGTTTTAAGTGTTTTCGATAATAGTTTTTTTGGGTTTATACCTACTTCTATTGGTGCGTTAACTAATTTGGAAGAGCTTATACTATCTAATAATAGTTTTTATGGTGAATTGCCATCTAGTATCGCAAAATTAGATAAGCTAAATACACTCTTGTTAGGTAATAATAGTTTTACAGGTAACTTTGCTAAGTTACAAGAGCAAATGCCTAATATTACAACAATTGATATTGATGCTAATAATAGAAAAGGTGAGTTAGTTACTTTAGATGAAGTCATAGATGACAACTAGAAATAGACATCATGTCAAAAAAATAACCTTCAGCTAAAGTTGAAGGTTATTTTTTTGATTATGCTTTTGTAAATTAAAAAAAGTCTTATCTTTGCAGTCCTAAAATGATTGAGTCGGCATTATGAACCGAAAGTTAAAAGCTAAGATTGATTAATTTAGATTTATATCGCGGGATAGAGCAGTAGGTAGCTCGTCGGGCTCATAACCCGAAGGTCACTGGTTCGAGTCCAGTTCCCGCTACTAAGATTAAGAGTAATCAGAAATGGTTACTCTTTTTTTATGCAGTAAATTGAAGAATTTTTGCCAACTCTTTTAAGTTTATACTTTTATGTATAAAAATGGTTTTTTACTCATACTAAGCACTTTAATTTATCAATCCGTAATAAAAAAACATACCATATAAGCCATTGTATTTTAAGGGCTTGTGAGGTTTTTGTCTATGTCTTAATTTTATTGAAAAAAAGTTTTGGTATGGAAATTGATTTTTACTTGATAGAAATTATAAGTTAATTAACAAGAATAATTAGGGCTGTAAATTGCATTAATAATTACAATTCTTGTTACTTACTTAATTGATAAATTGTTTAAATAAAGCTTTTTATGTTAGAAAATTTTAACTTTAGAGCGCTATTAAATCTTATACGTATGAAAAAAATTACATTGTTACTAGGTATTATTTTATGTTCTTTATCTAATTATTCTCAAAATCAAGAAATCGATTACCCATTCGCTGCCCCGGGATCTAAAGTTTCAAGAGGTGTATTTGGAACAGATGGTCGTATTGAAGTTAAAGACGCAGAAGGCTATCAAGATTTTGTTAGGGCTACTGCCGTAATGATAAATAAAGATAACATATACAACAATGAGTTTTACTCTTGGTCTTTAAGAGAACGCTTATCAAAACAATTTGGCACAAACAATTTTTCTGAAGATGTAAAATTTTTAGATCAACCAGCTATTGGCTCTTGTACAGGTTTTTTAATTGCACCAGATGTATTGGTTACTGCGGGACACTGTATAAATTCTATGGAAGATGCCAATAAATATGTTTGGGTTTTTGATTATACCAGTGAGTCTGATTTTATTGACGGTAGACGATTACAATTTAATCCTGAAAATATTTTTGAAGTAGAAAGTATTATAACTTCAGATTTAAACGATCAAACTAAGGATGATTATGCAGTTTTAAAGCTTAAACGTAAGTCAACACGTGCACCTTATCGTTTTAGAACTAGTGGGTCAGTTAATATAGGTGGGCCAATAAATACTATTGGTGCACCAACAGGATTACCTTTAAAATTTTCTACAGATGCTGTAGTCGTTGCTAATTCAGCAAATAATTGGTTTAAAAGTAATATAGATTCATTTCCAGGAAATTCTGGAGGTCCAGTTTTTGATCAAAATGGATTTATAGAAGGTATTTTGGTACGTGGAGCTGTACAATTAAGTAGCGGAAGATATACTGGAGATTATAAATACGATAGTTCATGTGATTGTATAAAAACTGTGCAATGGGATTATGTAGATTATACTGCAGGTTGTCAATCTCATAAAATTACTTCTGTGCCTGGAGAAGCGTTAATTAATGCCATATATGAAAATCTTAAATACGCCATTGAGAATAATTTAAATAACCGTTTTAATAGTTGGAGTATTTACCAGTGGGTTTTTAGTGGAGAATACACAAAATCCCAAGAAAGATTAGAGTCTATAGCTCTAAAAAGTAGAAATAGTTACGCATTAAATAAAATTTTGAAGACAACTGCAGAGGAAAATATTTCTGATGAATTTGCTAGAGAATTAATAGATATGACCTTAGATATGAATTATAATGAAGGTTTAGAAACACTATTAAAAAATAATATACTAGCAGATGCGGGTGCTAATAAAAATAATACTGCATTGCATATAGCAGCAACGAAACAACTCAACAATAGAGCTAACTTATTAATAAAGTATGGCGCAGATGTAGATGCGCAAGACGGTAACAAGTCAACACCTCTTAGCTTATCAATAAATTTAAAAAACTATGAGTTGGTAAAACTACTTTTAGAAAATGATGCTGATATAGAAAAAAGAACAAGTGAAGGGTTTACACCCTTACATACGTCTGCATTAAGTTTAAATCTTAATATTACAAAGTTATTAGTCAGTAAAGGGGCAAAAATTAACGCTAAGTCTAATAAGGATTATACGCCTCTAATGGTTGCAATACGTAATGAAGCTAATGATACAGCAGAATTTTTGTTAGAAAATGAAGCAGAAGTTAATGCCAAAGACAGTAGCGGTGATACGGCTTTAGAAATGGCAGTATCTGGTAATAATTACAGTGGAGCAGGTCTATTGCTAAAGTATGGGGCCAATCAGAGATTATCAAAAATAAATGATAAAACTCTCCTAGGACATGCTGTAATAAATGGCAATAGTAAATTGGCAGAACTTCTAATAAAAAATGATGGAAATATAAACATAGTAAATTCTAGTGGCGAGAACCTTCTGCATCTTGTAGCTAAAAATGGAGATTTTGAAATGGCAAGAATTCTCATAGAAAACGGATTATCTCCAGATGCTAAAACGAGTTACGGAAAACGCCCAGAGCAGTTAGCAAAAAAAGCTAAATACAAAACACTTGCTAAGTATCTCAAAAAACAGAGAAAACTAAGACGATAATCTCATAATTCTCTTTTCAAAAATTCAAAAATGAAAGCTGTATCAAAACATATTGTTTTATTCTTGGTATTTGTATGGTGTTGTACAAGTAGTTTTTCTCAAAACAATAGTGTTTTTAGTATACTAGACAATAACTTTAATGAAGAAAACTGTTTAACAAATCAAAGTAATTATTTAGACTTTAAGCTCGTTAAACAAGCACAAGTGGTTACCAATAATATAGAAATCACGATAAGCCTAGCAGATAATAATCAGATTTTTTCATCACTGGATACGTTTAATGCTTTCGATTTTAGATTTTGGCTGATAAGTAATAATGGGTTTAGTGAAGAAAGATTAAATATTGTAATTAGTTTTACAGATATAAACAATAATAGTGTTTCTCAAACTATTATAATATGCCTCCAGCGTTCTGAAACAATATTGGATGATACTCGAGGTGAAAATAAACCAGATTTTGTTACTCTAGATGTATTTTTTGGAACAGATAGAGATGATACTAAATCTAAGGACTTAAACGACCGTTTTGGGGTTAAACGCTCATTTTTAAAATATGGTGTAGTTGGTGTTAGTATTCCGCATGACCATAGAGTTGGAGAGATAGAGAGTCCTTCAATATGGAAATTTGAATTTTCCGAAGACCCTTCAAAGCATATTATGCTCCAAGAAGTAAAGTTATTAGAAAGAAGTATATTTTTTAAAAAATTAGCTAGAGATATTGCAAGTTCGAACAGAAAAAGTACATTTTTGTTTGTTCATGGATACAATACATCTTTTAGTGAAGCAGCTAAGCGAACAGCACAAATTTCTTACGATTTAAAGTTTGATGGTAAAGCCGTATTCTATAGCTGGCCATCGCAAGCATCAACGTTTAGATATGGTAGAGATGAGAAAAATATTGAGTGGTCTAGTAAAAATATAAAATTCTTTTTAGAAGATTATTTGTCTAAATCTGGAGCCGAAGATATTTATCTCGTTGCGCATAGTATGGGTAATAGAGGACTTACAAGGGCTATTGTAGAAGTGATGCGGAAAAACCCAAATTTAAAATCTAATATTAAAGAAATTATTTTAGCAGCTCCAGATATTGATGCAGATGTTTTTAAAGATGATATTGCTCCTAAGATGGTCCAAAGCACAAAAAAACCAATTACACTATATGTTAATTCTGAAGACCTGGCTTTAAAGGCATCAAAACTTATACATGGTAACCCAAGAGCCGGAGATGCGGGTGATAATCTTGTTCTAATAAATGGAGTAGAAACCATAGACGCCACAGGAATTGATACAAGTTTTTTAAGCCATTCGTATTTTGCAGACACAAACTCTATAATATCTGATATTTTTGATATTATTAAATCCGGCAAACGTGCCATAGATAGAAAACACCTCAACTTAAAAAAACTCAAAGATAAAATCTATTGGAAAGTAAAGCAGTAGATTTTTAGAACTAGACATCACATTTATTAACTTAATTATGAAATTAAAAAACGTATTCTTATTTATTGTTATTTCAATCTTTATATCTAGTAAAGTACAAGCCCAAAAGCACTACCAAATACTCTACGATTATAAAACTGAGAATGTTACGTATCTCCTGCTAGATAAGAATAGTAAAGTAATAGACACACTAGATGACGCTAAGTTAAAACGCAATAGTATAGTAGAATTAAAACTTCAGAATGTAAATCCATTTGCTGTGAAAGTAAAAACTGATGTAAAGGAAGAAGATTTGATATCTTCTGGTCAGGGTTTTAACTTTAGTTCTTTATTAGGAGGAATAAATTCTTTTACCGGAGATAATCTTAATCTTAATGCCTCTAGCTTACCGGATTCCGATATGTTTACTTCAAATTCTGCCTCTAGAGGTAGCGCATCAGCTTCATCAAGTTTTGAGGACCTCAATAATACTTTGACTAATGTTGATGCATTAAAAACAACATTAGTTTCTAATTTGCTTAATCCTAACCTAAGTAAAGATGAAATTTTAAATAACCTTACCACAACTGCAGATGCAGAACAAGACGTTAGATTGCCGAGTGCAAAAGATAATTTTTACGTCTATTTGGCTAAGGTAAAAAAATCTATTACAGATAGTAAATCTCAATTAGAAGCTAATATAGACCTGATGTCCAAAGACATAGAAAATACCGCTTTAACTAATCAATCGGCCTCTAGAGGTGAGTTAGTATCTCGTAATATAGCACTTAATAACCTGCAACGATTAATCCAAAATTTAAATACGTCAACAACACAAAGTGTTCAGAGTCTAGAAGAATTAAAATCTATGTATACACTCCTTGAAGCTTCAAATTTTGAACAAACGTACGATTATGAAATTCAGGCAGATAAAGTAGACATTGAATTAAAGTTTATTCAAAGTGATTTTTCTACTCAGCAAGAAAATGATGATGAAGCTAATACTCTAAAAACGAGACACATTAAATTGTATGCTAAAGGTGGATTTAAAATTAATACAAGTGTTGCATTAACGTTGAATAATTTTGGGGATAAATCTCAAGATTTTTTCATTGATGGAAACGGCGTCATTGGATCAGATAACAATGATTTCTTTGTGCCAAATTTGAGTACGATGATAAACTTTTACCCTTATATAAGTGATAGCTTTAATTTTGGGGGAAGTTTTGGTTTATCGATTCCTATTTCTGGAGAAGACAGAATTAGTGGTGTTAACTTCTTATTTGGACCTTCGTTATTCTTTGGCAACAAAAGTAGGTTGTCTCTTTCTGGAGGTTTAGCTTATGGGCCTGTTAGAAAGCTTACTAATGGAGTTTCCGTAGGAGACACTACAGCATTTAATGATCTAGATGCTTTTACCAAAAATGTATACGATTTTGGATACTATTTCGGAATCTCTTTTAGTCTATTTGATATAAAATAATCATTATGAAAAAACTCGTATTATTTGCCTTTGCGTTAAGTTTTAGCATAACTGCTTTTGCAGAGAAATATGCTTTAATAATTGCAGTAGGAGATTATCCAGCAAAAACAGGATGGTCTTCGATTAGTTCTGCTAATGATGTGCCACTTATTAAAAATGCACTTTTAAAGCAAAACTTTAAAGATCAAAATATATCTGTGCTTCTCAATTCTGAAGCTACACGTATAGGAATACTAAAAGCTATTGAGAGTCTTCAAACTAGACTTAAAAAAGGAGATATCGTAGTGTTGCATTATTCTGGACATGGACAACAAATATTTGATAATAATGGTGATGAGATTGACGATAAAGATGAGTCTATTGTCCCTTATGATGCTTTGGTAAGGTATACCTCTAATTATAAAGGAGAAAATCACATTAGAGATGATGAGCTAGGAAATATTATTGCTAATATTAGAAATGCAATAGGTAAAGACGGCCAATTACTAATGTTATTAGATAGTTGTCACTCTGGTACTGCTTCTCGTGGAGGGAAAGCTCGTGGAGGTAAAGCTACATTTGCACCACCAAATTGGAAACCAAATTCTGACAAAAACACACCGGGTAGTGGATTAGTAGAAAAAGTAAAAATAAGTGAAGATGCTTCACCATTTGTAATGTTTTCAGGCGCATCTGCTGATGAACTTAACTATGAGTACGAAGGCTATGGCTCTTTAAGTTTTGCTTTTGCAAAAGCTATGAACGAGTTAGGGTCGGATTTTACTTATAGAAAACTATTCTCTGCTATTTCTGCAAATATGAATGTGATATCTCCAAAGCAAAACCCAACTGCAGAAGGTGATATTGATTACAAGCTTTTTAAAGGAGAATACGAAAAACAACAACCATACTTTGCTGTTAGTAGAATTGCTAGACCAGATATTATAAAAATAAATGGCGGTAAGCTGCAACGTCTATTTAAAGGCACTACAATACATGTTCTACCTGCAGGAACATCTAAAGTAGCAGAAGCAAAAATTATAACTTCGGGACGCATCACAAAAGCAAATTACAATGATGCTATTATAAAGTTAGATAGTCCATTATCAAGCAAAAATGATAAAGAGTTTTGGGTGTTTATAGATCAACCGAGTTATGGAGATATAGCCTTAAATATTTATTTTGATACATCTTTAAAATCTCAGTCTGTAAAGCAGAATATCGAAACTTTTTTAAGCGAAAATAAGTTAGGTACTGTAGTCAGTGATTCTACATCTGCAGATTTAATTCTCGAAGAACTTAAAAAAAATACAGTACTATCTGTAATTACTCGAAATGGAGGAAATCAAGTATACAAACAAACACGAATAGATGGTGATTATAATTCTAAATCTATCACTGAAAGTATTTTCAATTATGCACAAGGAAGTTATCTCAAAGACTTAAAGCTAACTAATCTAGATTATGAATTTGATTTTCGTTTACTACCTGCGGAATTAGATGAAGATATTGATGAATTAACGATGTTAGAAGAAAATGCCTTTACTAACGAGTCTGGTAAATTTTCAGTAAACACATCAAATAATTGGGTGTTATTAGAAGTTACCAATAAAAGTGAACAACCCATATACTTTAGTGTCATAGAAATTAATTCTAAAGGAGAAATAGCTCCTTTTATGCCAAATCCTAATATTGGAGAAGGTTGTAATCCTAGTAGTGAAGAATTAAAATTAATGCCAGGACAGACTAAAGTTATAAAGACATGCCGTTACTCTTTTGGACCTCCTTATGAGACACTTATATTAAAAGGTTTTGCGACCTCAAAACCTATAAATTTTGCACCTACAGTAAAAACAAGAGGAACTCGTAGTGCATCGAATAGTAATCCTTTAGAACGCTTTATTGGCCAAACTTACACCCAAACTCGGGGTAGCTCTGGTGAGTCATCAAATTCTGGTGCAGATGGATATTCTACAGAGTTTGTTTATGAGATTGTAAAAGACAAGTAAAATAAAATAGTATGAGAAGGTTTTTAGGTGTTTTTTTAGTACTAAGCTTTTATTTTTATGAGGTGCAAGCACCAGTTCCTTCATATAATTCGAGCAGGTATTAAATTAAATTTCGATGAATCTTTTAATGATGAATAATTAAGAAAAGGTATCATTTTTTTTGCTGCTTAGAAGACTTGGATTTGTTATTAAGAATAAAAATCATCTAAGTGGTGAGTTTATATTCTTTAAACAGAAATAATAATTAAAGTCACTATTAGCAAAACTTTGTAGTTATTAAATTAACACATAATCAAGATGAAAAAGACACATTGTTTTATCATATTTTTTATTTCATTGCTCAGCCTTGCGCAAGAAAAAAACACATCCGATCTATTCTTAGAATCCTATAACAAAGGTGTAGAGTTTTTTAATATCCAAAACTGGGAAGATGCGCTTGTTGAATTTGAAATAGCGCTTAACTATGAAAAAGATATAGATTTTACTGAAAATAAAGATTACTATTATTTCCCTGCAAATACACATTACTATTATGGTCTTTGCAACTTTCATCTAGGTAAGTTTGAATTTGCTACCAGCTATTTTATAAAAACTGCGGAACTCCTTTCTCAAATACAAGATGTGGATATGAATTTTGTAAAACAGGTTTTAAATGATATTGTGGCTGGTTATGAAAACTACGATTTAAATAAAGCTATTGAATTCAACAAAAAAATACTTGAAGGCATTTCACAAACTGATGGTGTAGAATCAATTGCCTATGCCGAACAATTGTTTAAAAGCTATCTACTTAATAGAAATAATGATGGGCAAGAACAAGCAATAAAAAATCTTGAAGAAGCTTATACGATTCATAAAAAAATAGGAAACACAAACCATGAGCAGTATTCGGTTATAGTTTTTAATCTTGCTTACACCCATTTTCATAAAGAAAATTATGCTTCTGCCATATCCTATTTTAAAGATGCCGAGAAAATGGCTTCAAGCTACAAGAAAATTGAAAATATCAATTTTGAACAACTAATTTACGATTATGCAGTAAGTCTATACAGAGAGCGCCTCTATAAAGAGGCGGAAGAACAATACCAACGAATAGCTGACCATCCTTATTTTAATTCTAAAGAAAACGCTGAGAGGAACTTATATTTATTTGATGGTTTAGCCTCTTCTATCTTTTACCAAGAACGCCCAGAAGAAGCCAAGAGAATTTATCAAAAAAGTATGGCTCATTTAAGAACTATTCTTGGGGCTTTCGACTCACTGTACGCTTTACAAAAAACCAATTATACAAGACTATTAATCACCCTTGAGGATTATAAACAAGCGCTTATTGAAAGTAATGAAACGTTCGCAATTTTTGAAGAAACTAAAGATTTTGAAGCTCAAGCTTATTTAAACGTCGTCAATAATTTAGGACTTATCTATTTAAGAAATTCAGAGTTTGACCGAGCTGAAGAATTTCTTAAAAAATCACTTACACTTGCACAGTCACAACAAAATCCCAACCAAGCAGATATCATTGTTATTAATACCAATCTGGCCAATCTTTATAGACAACGTGGAAAATTAGAAGACGCCAGCGTCTACTTTAAAAAAATTATTAATGGCGCCAAAGAAATTTATCCAAAAACAAGCTCTGAGTACGCACAAGCGCTTATGAATTATGGTATATTTCTATACGAAACGGGTCAATATGAAGCTTCAGAACCTTACATACTAGAAAGTATGAAAATCACTGAAGACTATGTTGGCACGCAAAATATTATTTATGCTAAAAAACTCATTAATTTAGGACAGTACTGTTTGTTTTCTAGGCAATTAAAAAGAGGGTTGTCCGCTTTTAATCAAGCCATTAGTATTTATGAAAAACTAAATCTTAAAAATAGCCTAGATATAGCTTTAGCTCTCGAGAGCAAATCTAAATGTCTTATTGCACTAAATGATAAAGAGAATGCTCTTAATACTGGCTTGAAAGCGCAAAGTATTATAGAAAATTTATTAGGTAAAACCTCTAATAATTATGCAGGTATTGCCAAATCACTAGGAGACCTCTATTTGTCCAACGACCAACCTAATAAAGCCTTTGATAATTACAATACAGCTTTTAAAATCTATCAAAAAAATTACGAAACAGGACACCCTGTGTTTGGAGATATCCTAGCAAGCTACATCGAAGGATATATGACATATGGCCAATATAAAGAAGCTTTAGGATTTATAGAAAGTCTAGAACTAAACAGAATTAAAAATTTCGGTATTGAAAGTTACAACTATGGACAAGTATTATACACCAAAGCTAATGTTTTAATGAATCTTGATGATACGGAAGGCGCACTAAACTATTATGAAATCATAAAACCTATTTTTGACAAGCATTTAGATTCTAATAGCGACCTCTATTCTAGAATGCTAATTGATTATGGTACAGCACTCGATTTTATAGGAAAAAAACAAGAGGCTTATGCACTTTATACATCCTATGTCGATGGTTTAAAAAGTCAGCTAAAAGACGTTTTTACCTACAGAAACGAAAACGATAAAAAGAAGTTCTTGAAAGGTTTTCAAACAAATCTTAATTGGTTAAACGCTACCTTATATGAGGCACCTCAGGCTAATAAAGAACTTATGAGTACCTGTATTAATAACCAACTCGTTCTCAAAAGTTTGTTGCTAAATGCATCAAAAGACATTATGTCTAAACTCACAGAACTCAATAGCCCAGAACTCAATCAAAAAATTGAAAAGTACAAAAGACTTAGGCAGCTAACAGCGCAACCAAACACACCAAATCTCAAAAATTTAAAAAAGGAGATGGATTTTTTAGCAACAGACTTAAACATTACTTACAATAATAGGCTTGATGCCAATGCGTCATCTAATTTTGACCGGGATTGGAAAGTAATTAAGAATAAACTAGAACAAAATGAACTAGCCATTGAATTTTTGAGTTTCTCAAAACGAGTTAACAATAAACTGTCCGAAGATTTACTCTATGGTGCTTTTTTAGTCCATAAAGATTGGGACTTGCCCAAAGCCATAACCTTATTTAATGAAAAAGATCTTAAGATACTTCTTGAAGATGCTACACCTAACCAGCTCTACAAAACTCGAGGTGCCAAAGGCGCTAGTACAACAAACACAAAAGGTCTTTACGAATTAATCTGGAAACCTTTGGAGGAGCATCTCAACGGTATTGAAACCGTTTACTATTCTCCGAGTGGTTTATTAAATCAGATTCCGTTTGCTGCTCTAGATACTGAAGACCAACCTATTTTGGCAGAGCGTTATAATTTGGTACAGTTGAGTAGTACTTATGTTTTAACAGAAGAACAATCTAATCCAAAACAAAATAGCACCCTTTTTGTAGGTGGTATTAACTATGAAAGCAATTCTGTTATTAATTCAAAAAGCAATGAAGTAGAAGCCTCTATTGCTTTATTAAAAAACACATCAGGCACTCGTAGTTTAGGATCTAGTTGGAATTATCTTCCAGGTACATTACAAGAAATTGAACAGTTACAATTAAGCTTCAAAAATCAGAATACATCATTCTCTATATTGAGTGGCAAGGAAGCTACAGAAATCGCTTTTAAGAATTTGAGCGGTAACAGTCCAAACGTCATCCACATCGCCACCCACGGTTTCTTTTTTGAGAATCCTAAGGAGAGTAAAACTTCAACCCTTGATATAGCTTCAAAGAATGTCTATAAACAATCCGAAGACCCCCTACTAAGATCGGGCTTAATTTTTGCTGGTGCCAATGAGGCTTGGGTAAATGGCGGTAAATCCAATGCTAAAGATGATGGTATTTTAACAGCATTAGAGATTTCAAACTTAGATTTATCTAACACAGATATGGTAGTGCTCTCAGCTTGTGAAACAGGTCTTGGAGATATAGATGGTAGCGAGGGCGTTTACGGATTGCAACGTGCTTTTAAAATGGCAGGCGTGGACATTATAGTTATGAGTCTTTGGGAAGTGCCAGATGCAGAGACCTCAGAGTTTATGACCCTTTTTTACATCAATTGGCTTAATGGCCAAGATGTTAGAAAAGCTTTTAGAAATACACAATTAGCAATGGCAGAAACTTATAAAGACAACCCAGAAAAATGGGCAGCTTTTGTATTATTTGAGTAAAAATAATGAAACTAAAATTCTTCATACTACTTCTTACTTGTTTTGGACACATAACATCTCAAACCCAAAAAATTAATGAAAAAAGTCCTGAATTTCAGAAAGTTCTTCAATTATACAGCAAAGCCGAGTTATTTAATAAATCTAAGAACTATAAAAAAGCGGCAGAGATTTATGAGGAAACCGTAACACATTTTGAAACTAATTTTAGCATTGAACATTTTTATTACGGATTACTTCTTAACAATTTAGCTAAAGCCTACTCTGATAATAAAAATTACGAAAAAGCACTGGTTCTTTTTAAAAAAGCACTGTCAAACACAGAGCAATACCTAGGAAAAAGCAATACCCAATACAACCTAATACTTAATAATATAGCAAGAACATATCAACATTTAGAACAATTTAAAAAGGGCATAAGTTATTCTAAAGAGGCTTTAGCAAACATAGCGTCTAATTTTGGTAAATCACATATTGAATATGCAATGGCTTTAAATATTCTAGGCGGCTTATACTTTAAAAATAATGACATAAAAAGTGCACTATCTATATTTATTAAGGCATTACAAATTATTGAAAATTCTAATGCTACAAAACATCCAGAGTATGATGTAATTTTAAATAATCTAGGGCTTTGCTATAAAGAACTAGGACAATTCAATAAAGCACTATTTTATTATAATCGCAGTTTAGAAATTATAAAAAGAACTAAAGGAAAAAACAATACAAACTATATAACTTCCATAAGCAATCTAGCTGGACTTCATATTGATAATAAAGAATTAATCAGTGCTAAAAATTTAATAACTGAAGCCTTACAAATTATCGAAAAAATAAAAGGCAAAAACAATATAGATTACAGCAAATCTTTAAGTCAGCTAGCTGAAATACACAAGCAAAGAGGACAATTTAAAAAGGCACAAATATGTTATAAAGAAGCACTAGATATTGTAGAAAAAACTTTAGGCAGTAAACATTCTGAATATGCAAGTGCTATAGGTAACCTTGCCAGTATTTACGATTTATTAAAAGAGCATGATAACGCTTTGCCGCTAAGAGAAGAAGCTTTAAAACTATCTGAAGATATTTATGGTAGAAACAACATATCCTATTCAATAAGTCTTAACAACTTAGCTTCAACATTAAAGGAAATGAAGCGATACAATGAAGCACTACCCTATTTGAAGGAACTTAACGATGATTTATTACGTCAAATTGAAACTAGTTTTTTGTTACTATCCGAAAAAGAAAGAGAGAATTTTATTGCCAATATTATGAAACAAAGGCTAGATGAATTTTTAAGTTTTAATTTTAAAACAGAAAATGCGAAAAGCGAAGTTTCTGAGTTAGCTTTAAATAATATCTTAATTTCTAAAGGCTTACTTTTAAATTCGACCCAGAATATTTTGAGTGAATTAGAAAGTTTAAATGATAATCTTATAACAAAAAAGATAAATGATTTAAGAATCCAAAAATCAATACTTAGCAAGCAGTTAATATTACCAATTAACGACAGAAAAATCAATATAAATGAAGCAGAAAAGAATATACAAAGTAACGAAATTGAACTTCTAAAACTCTACGAAAATAATTTTGGTAATTATACCTTAATAAAGGATTTTAAAAAAAATAAGCTTAAAAAAAATGAGATTGCTATTGAGTTTAAACGTTTTAAAGACTACACCAACAACTTTTTTGGTATTTACCAATATGTGGCTTACATATATCATAAAAACACAAAAAAACTCAAAGTCGTAAATCTTTTTGAGGAAAGGCAGCTTAAAAAATATATTACCAATACAACATCACCAAATCAATTGTATAAGACAAGAGGTGCTAAAGGCAAAACAACTAAAACTAATACAATTGTTGCGGATAGTATCTATCATTTAGTTTGGAAACCCTTAGAAGAGCACCTTAAAGATTCAAAAACTATTTACTACTCGCCAGATGGCTTATTACATAAAATACCGTTTGCTGCTTTACCAAATTCCGAAAACAAACTACTTGGCGAAATCCATGACCTCAACCTCATGGGAAATACATCTAATATTAGAACTAATTTAAGTCAACCAAATCTTTCTGATGCTGTATTAATTGGTGGCATAGATTATAACTATGTGCAAAGCGATAAAGCTATTATTGAAGAAAACCAGTTTTCTATTCTAGAATCAGAACAACTATTAGGCAATACCAATAACAAAAAAATAAGTGCTGGCAATTCGACTTGGTCTTATTTATCTGGTACACAAAAGGAAATTGAGAGTATTAAAGAATTACTTCCACTAAGTAAATTATTAAGTAAAAAAAAGGCAACGGAAACTACCTTTAAAAACTTAAGCGGTAATAGTCCTTCTGTAATACATATTGCCACGCATGGCTATTTTTTTCCAGATTTAGAGATAACAAATAAAGAACAGCCTTATCGCAAGGCAGAGAATCCATTATTACGGACTGGACTCCTTTTTGCAAATGCAAATTATGCGTGGCAAAATGGTAATAATCCTTATGAAGAAGATGATGGTATTTTAACCGCTTTAGAAATATCTAATTTAGATTTAAAAAATACCGATATTGTTATTCTTAGTGCTTGTGAAACTGGCTTAGGAGATATTGAAGGTTCAGAAGGTGTTTATGGTTTACAACGAGCTTTTAAAATGGCTGGTGTAAAAACAATAATTATGAGTTTATGGGAAGTGCCAGATACTGAAACTGCTGAATTTATGGAATTATTTTATACGCATTGGAAAGCTAAAAATAATCCTAAAAAGGCATTTAAAGAAGCGCAAAAATTGATGATGAGTAAGTACAGAGGCAACCCAGAAAAATGGGCTGCTTTTGTGTTGTTTGAGTAATGAAAATACAATTCATTATTTTTAGGTTCTTAAA
>CAZBMY010000007.1:13292-25087 GCA_964492855.1 uncultured Flavobacteriaceae bacterium | reverse complement strand
AAAAGTGTTGTAGGTTGTTGTGACGCACCACCTACTATTAAATCTTCTAAACCATCATTGTTTAAATCGCCTGTAGCTACATTGGGACCATACATAGAGGTTTTATGTGGGAGCAAAATTTCTTCTACAAAATCATTATAAGGGTTTTCAATATGTTTGTAAGGCTTCTGGAGTAAGTTTTTTTGTACTTTAGAAAATGGTTTAAGTTGATTTTTAAGCTCATGTTTAGCATAGCTATCATTTTCTTTTAAGCCATTAAAGTCAATTGTTGTTAAGCTATTTACTTTAGGGTTTTTAAGGACTTGAATTTTTCCATTTGGCCATTTGACTTTTATTGAATCTATATTTGTGATAGTATCAAGTCCAAAATGAATCTGGGGAGCTACTGAAGATTGAAACCCTCTTGTTAATGTGAGTTCTTGATATTGTTGTTTGCCTTGAGCAAAAAGGGTTGTTTTTGTACCTATACCAAATTTATTTTTGTCGGGGCCTTTAAATTTTAAGGTTAAATGGTTTTTTGTATTTGCGCTTTTATTTTCAAATACGGCAGCTTTATCATCTATATTATTGGTGATAATTTCTAAGTCTCCATCATTATCTAAGTCAACATATACACTACCATTAGAAAAGCCTTTGAATTCAATCCCCCATTCTTCATTTTTTTTACTAAAAGTTAAATCACCATTATTTTTTAATGCATAGTTATCTATTTTTTCAGAAGGTATAGCCAAACTTTTTTGTAAAGTGCTATCTTGATGGACTCCTTTTTTTTCTATTTCTAAAAAGAAATCTCTATTATTGATTTCCCTTCTAGTACCGTTTGCAATAAAAATATCTTTCCAACCATCATTGTCTAAATCTGCAAATAAGGGGCTCCAACTCCAATCAGTTGAGGATACACCAGCAAATCTAGAAACATTACTAAAGTCAGGGATACTATCTAAAAGATTACCATTGTTCATTTGCAAGCTATTTTGCATGTATTGGTAATGAAAACCAGAATTAACAGTACTCCAAAACAAATCTGGATTCATGCTTGCCATATTTGCTTTTGCTCTGCGGTTTATTTGAGCAGTCATATCTACTTGTAGAATATCTAATAGCATATCATTATTAAAGTCAGCGATATCTACCCCCATGCCATAAAATGAAGTGTTTTTGGTTGATTTTTTTACTTTTTCAGAAAATGTACCATCTTGGTTATTTATAAACATATAATCAGGAGAGCTAAAATCATTAGAGACATAAATGTCTGGCCAACCATCTTGATTTAAATCACCAATAGTAGCACTCAAAGAGAGACCAAAGGTTTTAAGTCCAGCTTCTTCCGTCACATCAGTGAAAGTGTCACCATCATTTCTTAAAAGCCTATCAATTTCTAGTTGCTTAGGGTACTTTTGTTTAAAAGAGTACAAATAGTTTGGTGCATTAAAAGGCGTTGGGGGGTAATTGGCAATGTATAAGTCTAAATCACCATCAAGGTCATAATCAAAAAAAGTAGATTGCACACTGTTACTTGGATCATTTAAATTGTAGCGTTCTGCTTGTTCAGTAAAAGTATTATCACCGTTATTAATATATAATTGATTTTCTTTTGGACCAAATTTACCACCAACAGAACAATAGATGTCTAGTAAACCATCATTGTTTACATCACTCATAGTACTACCAGTATACCATCTTTTGTCTCCTGATATACCCGCTTTTTCACTAATATCTTCAAATTCTAAATTTCCTTTGTTTAAATACAATTTGTTGGGCACCATATTACCAGTAAAGTAAAGGTCAATTAGGCCATCGTTATTTATATCACCAGCAGAAACGCCACCGCCCATATAGATGTAGGCGTAAGTAAAATAGTTTAGGGAGTCATTTTCTTTTAAGTTATTAGAAAAAGTAATACCTGTTTTGGAAGAACTTAATTTATTAAAAATTTTTGACTCTGTTTTCTCATTTTTAGTACTACAACTGCATATAATTAAAAGGGGTACTACAATTAGAATAAAAACTAAAAAATATTTTTTCATTTATAGATTTTCTTTTAGTTCAAATTAAAAATATTAATCAGAAAAAGATAATATTATAAAAGACTTTAACAATATTATATCAGTTTTTTCAAAAAAGAAAGGGATGTCTTGTTAAAGACATCCCTTTTATTCTTAATTACTTAGTTTTATTAGTAACCAGGGTTTTGTTGTAAAATATCACCACTAAGGCCTATTGCATCAAGAGGGATAGGAGCTAAATCTTGTCTAGGTTCGTAAGCTCTTACTTTTGGACCAAAGTTAGCAATGGTTCTACTTTCATTAGCATAGTAAGCTGTTAATACAGCAGAAGTAACGCCCCATCTTCTTAAATCGAATAAACGGTGACCTTCCATACCTAATTCTATTCTTCTCTCAAAGCGGACAGCAGCAATTGCTTCATCAGCGCTAGCGAAACCAGTGTAAAGACCAACTTGGTAGTTAGCAGCTGGGCCACTACCATCTACAGCCTGTACTACAGGAGTATTAGCAGCTCTATTTCTAACTTGGTTAACATAATCCAAAGCAGTTGCTAAATCACCTGTTTCAGCGGCAGCCTCTGCAGCCATCAATAATACATCAGCATAACGCATGATATTATAATTAACACCAGAATGTTGTTGACCCCATACACCAGTACCTTGATTTGCACCAAGTTCATCAGCTTGATAAACATTCTTTTTAGGTAAATAAGGACCTGAAATATCATCAAAAGAAGCTCTTATCCATTCAGCACCAATATGTTCTCCAAAACCATTATAATCTATTCCTCTTCTTCCTACAGTATAGTCTAATCTAGGATCAACTGGTGAAGTAGTATCAGGAGTGAAAGGTTCTCCTGTTAGGATACCATAGTCATTTGCAAAATCAGAAGCATTAAAAGTATCTATAAGTGGTAAACCATTAGCATCTACTTGAAAAGCATTTGCTAAATCAATAGTAGGCTGATAAAAACCACAGCAAGAACCAAAAGGACCTCCGCCAGGGAAATTTAAAGTACTACCTTGATTACCATTAAAAGATTGACCACTGTCAGCAGCAAATTGTATTGCAAATACAGATTCTGGACCGTTTTCTCCAACAAAATTAAAATTATCTAGATAACTAGGATTTAGAGCAAACTCACCACTATTAATTACAGCAGAGAACTGTGTTACAGCTGCTGGCCATTCTTGTTGATACAAGTGGGCTTTACCTAAATATGCTCTAGCAACCATTTGTGTTGGTCGCCCGGGATCTGGCTGTTCTGCTCTTGTAGCTGGTAAATTATCAATAGCAAATTGAAAATCTGCTTCTATTTGATCCCATGCTGGACCAGGGTTAGGTTGATTGAATTCTAAAGCATCAAAATTTTCAACACTAATTATTGGAACATTTCCAAAAATCTTAGTGGCTTCAAAATAAAAGTGAGCTCTTAGAAACATCGCTTCTGCTTGTTGTTGCGTAATTGCTGCAGCGTCGCCAGGTGTTAAACTTGCTAAATCGATAGTATTAATTATAGACAATACTGCATTAGCACGGTTTACACCAGCATATATAGAAGTAAACCTACTTCTAAAGTAACCATTACTAGTTTGCCAATCATTAGTTTCTACTTGAAACAAATCAGCTTGATCACCATCTGTACTCCCTTTATGAGCATCATCAGCAATTACATCATAAACCCAATTGTCACCACTAATACCAAATCCATTACCAGACCCATTATTTCTAACACCATCAAGTGCAGAATAAGCTCCAGTTAATAATAAGCTTACTCCATCAGGGTTACCTAATGTTTGTTCAGATAAAGCACCAACAGCGGGTACTTCTGCAAATTCGTCTCCACAAGAAATAGCAAGACCTGCAAAAACTAAAACATAAATTAAATTCTTTTTCATTTTTTTAAATTTTTAAATTAACACCAAATAAGAAAATCTGAGCCAAAGGGAAAGTATTTTCATCCACCCCAATGGTTGTTGCGTCATTAGCTCCACTATTAGGAGATATTTCTGGATCAATACCATCATAACCAGTAATTGTAAAAAGATTACTTGCGTTTGCATATAAACGCAAACTAGATAATCCCCACTTGTCTGTTAACTGATTAGGAAATGTATATCCAATTACTAAGTTTTTAAGCCTTGCAAAAGATCCTGATTCTACAAAGAAAGAACTAGGACTCGTTTCAGCATTTTGAATAATGAAACTATTAGCAGGTAAAGAACCGTTAGGGTTTGTAGTTGCATTAAATGCGTCTAAAACTCTAGCATTCCTATTTCCATTAGGGAATGTTGCAAAGTCAGTAAATGTTTTGTCAAAATTATAAAGATCGTTTCCTAAGGTTCCAGACAATAGTGCTGAAAAATCCCAGTTATTATAATTAAGTCGAAGATTAAGACCAAAAATTACATCAGCATGCGGATTTCCAATAAAAGTTCTATCGTCATCATTTATAACACCGTCACCATTTAAATCTTGGTAACGTACTCTACCTACACCAGCAAGATCATTAGCAAAACCTTGGTCAGGTCCTGCAGCTACTTCTGCCTCACTACGGTAAATACCGTCTGCAACTCTACCAAAGAATGAAGAAATTGCTTGACCTTCTTCAGTTCTTGTTATAGATCCATTTCTAAATTCTTGACCTATTAAAGCTCCAGGCAAATCTGTTACCTCGTTATCAACAGTAGAAACATTTAAGTCAGCACCAAAGGTAAAATCGTTAGAAAATGCTTTGTTGAAAGATATACCTATATCAAAACCTTTATTAACCACCTGCCCAGTATTTGTTACCGGTGCGCCTGCATCACTTGAGGTATCACTACCAATATTAGTATTTACAACAATTAAATCATTTGTGGTTATATTATAGTATTCAATAGATATGTCAAATAAATTATCGAATAAACCAAATTCTGCACCAACGTTAAATGTATTACTGGTTTCCCAAGTAATGTCAGGGTTTCCTAAGTTATTAAGAAAAGCACCAGTAGTAGCCGTAGCACCATCAAATGCGAAATCTGCAAGTGAATTGTTTAAGCTAAAAATATTTAAACCAGGATTTGCTCTTGGTGTAGTTTGATTACCTAAAGATCCCCAAGAACCTTTAAGTTTTAAACGATTTACAACACCGTTATCTGGGAAAAAGTCTTCATTACTAACAACCCAACCAGCACTTGCAGAACCAAAAGTACCAGTACCATTATCATCAATAAAGTTTGAAGAACGGTCACGTCTTAATGTTCCAGTAAATAAGTATGTGTTGTCATAAGAATAATTAGCAGAACCAAAATACGAGAAAAGTGTACTTTCAAAATCAAAAGTATTTGGGATATCTACTATAGGAGCACCAGAAGCATTAGATAATAAGTAAAAGTCTGGAGTTTCAAAAAGGAAACCTGAAGCAGATACTCGTAAACTTTTACCGGTGTTTTGAATTGCTTCATAACCAAAAATAGCATTGATATTATGCTTGTCAAAAGTTTTGGTATAATTTAAAGTATTTGTCCAAGTCCAATTATAGATTTGCTGATTTTGTTCTGTTAAGGTATTAGTCCCTCTTGCCTCAGAATGCTCTGGATTAAGTGCTAAGAATTGACGTGTGTTTAACAAACTAAGATCTCCACCAATAACAGTTTTAGCTGTTAATCCATCGATAATATCTACACTCAAGTAGGCATCACCAAGAATTCTAGTTTGTTTTAGAAAGTCATCACTAGATCTTATTAAATCTGCCACTGGATTTGTTGCATTAGACAGACCAAATGCATTATTAAAAGTTCCTGCAAAAGCACCGTTATCATCAAATACAGGTACTAAAGGGTTTTGTCTTAAAGCAATTTGTGTGCTATTTGCTGTGAAATTTGAATTAACATTAAAGGACACATTGGTATGTTGACCAACAGTTATGCGATCCCCTATTTTAAATTCAGAATTCAATCTGGCTTGCCCTCTTTGAAATCCAGTTTCCAGTTGTATACCACCTCTGTTAAGGTATCCTAAAGTTGCCGAAAACTTAGATTTTTCACTACCATTAGATAGCGTTATTGAAGTGTTTGTAGTACTTGAGGCCTCAAAGATTTCAGATAAAAAATCCGTTCCATTTTGTCCATTAACCGTAGTTGGTACAGTAGGACCAAGCAAAGAAGAAGGCACTGAAGGAGCACCACCCGTAGGAAAAAATTGAGGGTGGGTGATTGCTGTTGGATCTGTACCATTAGCAATAGCATCGTTTGTTAAACTATCAAAAAAGACTTGACCTAACTGCTGCGCATTAAGTTGATCAGGCAATCTAGTGGCACGACTAAAGCCTGTTGATACATCAACACTTACATTTAATTTGTTTTGGTTATAGCTACCACTTTTTGTTGTAATAATAACTACCCCGTTTGCAGCTCTAGCTCCATAAATAGACGCAGCACCATCTTTTAGTACGTTAAATTGAGCAATGTCTTGAGGGTTGATAGTATTTAAAATACTTGCATCTGTTGTTTGAGCACCGTCAATAATATAAAGAGGATTATTGTTGTTTGGCGTACCAAAACCTCTAATACGAACAATTGGAGTTGAACCTGGCGCACCATTATTAACAACGCTAACACCAGTAACTCTACCTTCTAGTGCTTCTGCAGCATTAACTAGTGGTTGTTTAGCAGCATCTGAAACATCTACTGTAGCAACTGACCCTGTTAAATCCCCTCTAGTTTGCGACCCATAACCTGTTACAACAACCTCATCTAAGGCTTGAGCATCTTCTGCAAGTGTTATATTAATACTCGATTGACCGTTAAGGCTAATTCTTTGACTTGTATAACCAAGGTAACTGATTAGTAAGGTAGCATTTTCAGCTACATTGTTCAAAGTAAAATTTCCATCAAAATCTGTTTGTGTGCCATTTGTTGTGCCTACACAAACAATAGTTGCTCCAGGTAAAGGACCATTTGCGTCAGAAATAGTACCCGATACTGTTACCGTTTGTGCCTGAGCGGTAAGGAAACAAAAAAATGCTCCAAACAACATTAGGCTTTTAAGCAGCGTAATTTTCATAAATAGTTGTTTTTAAGTTTAAGTTAATTTTTATTGTGGCACTAAACATATGTATAAATTTTGTAAAACACATAATCTTAAACAAGGTTATTAACACGAAAACGTTTTCGTGTTAATAACTTATACTCAGTTTAGTTAGTAAATATGTTTGCTAATTTAATAAAAAATAGGATGTATGCACTATTTTCATTAACATAATTTTAGATTTAATCTTTAAGTATATTTAAGATTTTAATAAAATTATACTTAATAAGTTGTGTAAATGTTAATAGAATTACTTATTATTCAACGACTATTGGCAAAAATATTTCTGCTTTCCAGGAGAGTTCATCACCACCAGTACTAGGATTACTATAAAAAATTTCAATTGGGGTAGGTGATACACTAATATTTTTAGAGTGGGCGTAATCTAAAAGCGCATACCATGCGCGATCAGATGTAATATAATTGCCATTATATTCTGCTTTAAGTGCTTTCTTTTTAAATATACGTTTATACTTTAAATCTGTATTTTGAGGCAAACTATCTGATTTAATTACTGGATAACAAAAATTATAGCTTAAACTATCCGTATCCATTTGCCAATTGGTAATTTCTAGCATAGGCAAACCATCTAACTTAATATTGTTTCTTAATAGGGTTTGTTCTATATAAGAGATATTTTTCATCATTCCCCCAACTTTTTTCAATTGAGTAGATTTTACAGGAAGATAAGCAACATATTTTGATGGTATTTCAGCTTCACCCTCAATAGTTACCTTAAATTTATCTAGATGCTCATTGAGTTTAGACATAAAATCTAAAACAGTTTTTCTAGAGCGTTTTTCAAAATTAGTATCAGAAAAAGGGACATTAATTTTGTTTTTTAAGCTATTATCGATGTCTTTAACATTGACTATAATTCTAGATGTTGAATCTGTGAGGGGTTTAATCTTCCAATTATAGGTGTGGATGGAGTCACCAAATCTTAATTTTTGAGTAAGATTATATATAGATTTATTTTGTTTTATTTTTTGGACGGTATCTAATGATAAATCCCAAAATTTTAGCGTTTGGTTTACCGTACCAGCGATTGTATTGGCTTTAACTCTAATAGTATAATCATAGGGCTTAACAAATAGATACCAAAGAAGACCAAGTAGCAATATACCAGAAATTTTAGCTGTTACTTTTTTCATTTTAATCTTAAAAATTATTTTAAAGTGTTTAGGTTTTCGATAATAAATTGGCCTAAATCACGTCCTTGTTTAACACCTATATCTACCGCAGAACGATAGTGAATACCGCCATACATTCTACTAATAGCTGCCTCATCTGCAGCTTGGTTAAATGAAGTAAATGAACGAATAGGTAATCCATATTTAACTTCTGTATCATCATCAAATACAAAATTACCACCAAAAATACTTGTTAAAGCTGTTGCTGCAGCTCCAGAAACAACACTATGACCACTTGTATATTCTGGAAAAGGTGGAGTCTGTAATACAGGCTCCCAACTATCATCGATATGCTGATTGATTAGCGTTTCTGGTCTAATAAGATTACTTCTGTATTTCTCATCCCAACAACTTATAAAAGCATCAGCAATTGCAATTGATGTTTTTGTATAGGCATGTACGGTCTCTATGGTATTAGAATTAGTTTTTCTAGCAGCAATTTTTGTAATCCCAATCCAATGCGCTCCGGGAGTAATTTTTTTTGTAGCAAACATTAAATGTCCTCTAGTTACCGAAACATAAGGATTACAATCCCAGAATTTGGCAATAGCAACTTCTTCAGATGCATCACCTTTAGCTGTTATCTCATTACTAATATCATAGACTTCTTTTAACTCTTTATAGAAAGCGGAGTTTTTTTTCATTGAAAATGGTGGGGGTGGAGTTGGCTTAAATTGAGCAGAAGAATCTATTATAAAAGGTCTTATTTTATTCCAATGAGGTTCTATACCTTCCATATAAGATGGCGGAGTAGGTTGCCAACGAGAAGGGTTATCAGAGTCAACCGTAAATTTTGGCATGGTACGGGTTTGCTTATAATTGTCTTTATCCATCCAACTGGCGATATGAGCAGCTACTTTTAAACCATAGTTTTTAGAGGCTATAAATTCATTTTCATTTAAATCTTGCCATACGCCATATAAACTATCTCTATATGCCTCTATACGATCTTCAGAAAAAATAAGTTGTTTGCTTAATTCTATATGTGTAATTAAAGCAGCAAGGCTACAATTTATTTCAGTGATTTGTTCCGGATTTGGAATAGCCTTTAAACCATTTACCTGACCAACTAGAGATTTGTATGAATCATTTTCTAAGGCTAAAATTTCATAAGCACCAATATTTGGATATGCATATATTCTACTAGCTACAGGTGGAGAAAAAATATCATGTATCATTACCTCTGTGACTTTATCTATTGAAGCATGAAAGTCCTCTGGACTAATATTAATAGGTTCGCTTTTTTTATTACAAGAGCTACATATAATTAAAATAACAATAAGAGTTATTATTTTTTCTTTCATCATAAAAACATTTTAATTCATTATTTGATAAACTTGTACTGCATCATTATTAAAAGTAGCTATTAAATAGGTTTTGTTTTTCAATAGAATGGTGTTTAAATGCCGTATGGATTTTTGAGTAAAATCTAGTCCAATTTCATTACCTAAAATTACATTATTTTCATTTTTTAGCAATGCCCCAGGAAAACTATCAAAACGCCCATGATAAGGTTTAACTCCAAAAAAATTACCACCTATTAAAAGTTCATTTTTAGTGTCATTATCAAAATCATAACTTAAAAATGCCATTATAGGAGATACCTGTAATTCTGATTGAAATGGGATAAAAGTAAATTTACCGTCTTCATTTTTTAAATAACCAGATTGAAGTTCATTAACTTCTAAAACTCTGGAATCTGCGAGCATTTTTTTATCGATAATTTCTTCTAATTTTTTGCCAGCAAAGTCTTTGTAAGAATTGAATTTCTTTTTAAGAAAAACCAGTTGAGAAGACAATTCGTCTAGCCCCGAAATTGTGTAGTAGTCACCATTTTTTTCTATTGCTGTAATTGTTTCTGTTTGCCCATTTTTATCAAAATCTCCAAAGATTAGTTTTAAAGGCGATTTTTTAGAAGCTTTAAACTTAGAGTTTAAGCCCCAGTTGCCTAGGACATAATCCATATCTCCGTCCTGGTCAATATCAAAAGACTCAATAGCTTGCCAAAGGCCTGAAACAGTTTCAGAAATAATAGCTTCTTCTGTGAATTTGCCATTTAGGTTTTTAAAGAATTTAGGAGTCATCCATTCTCCTACTAAAATTAAATCTTTTGTACCGTCGTTATTATAATCATCCCATATAGCATCCGTAATCATACCTTGATCACTAGCTTCGAAATCTTTTAAGATAGAAAATGTTCCTCCATCATTTTGTAAAAGATAAGAAGTTGCTGGTATGCCAAATTTACCAGAAACTGTATGTCCTCCTACAAAAATATCTAGGTCACCATCATTATCAAAATCATAAGGTTTTATAACTGATGCATTTTGAAAATAATTAGGGAATTCAGCTTTTACATAAGTAGAATCATTTTGTATAAAATAATTATCTAATAAAGGCTTTGCCTCACCATAAAAATCTGCTCCACCAGAACCAATAAGAATATCGTTTTTTAAGTCTCCGTTAAAATCTGCAATTGCAGCAGCTACGTCTTCTTTAATAGGCTCATTTTCTATAGACTCATATGTTGATTGAACAAAAGTAGAATCTTGATTTAAATAGATTTGTGATGAAATCAATTTAGAACCTCCAAAAAAAACATCTTCTTTGCCATCGTCGTTTAAATCACCAATTGCTAGAGCTGGGCCTCTATCTGAAACCTGATAAGGAATTAATTTCTCCCTATTAAAATCGGTGTAATTATCTTCAATATGTTTAAAGTTAATTCCTAAATTACCAAGAACTTTTTCGAATTTTAAGCTCTTTTTATTTTTAGAGGATTTGTAAGTATAGGTTTTGTTATTAATAGGTTCTAAAGTAAGCGTCTGGTTAGTTTTTACTTTTTTTAATAGTTGATACGTTTTATTAGGCCATATAATTTTTAGAGAATCTATAGTTTCTATTTCACCGAAACCAAAGTGTATAATTGGTTCAGAGGAAGCTTGAAACCCTCTGCTAGGGTTTAGTTCTTTGTATTGCAATTTATCATTAGAATAAGCATAAACTTTTGTGCCAATCCCATGAGAGTTCTTGACTTTGTATTTAAATTTTAACTTTAAATAAGTTGCTTTTTCGTTGGTTCTATTTACATATAGGGTAGCAGGTTGATTGATATTATTTGTGATGAGGTCCAAGTCTCCATCATTATCAAAATCGGCATAAGCAGTTGCTCCAGAAATTAGGGTGTCCTTTGTGATCCATCTCGTAGACATATCGTCAAATTTTAGTCCAGAATTTCCTTTAAATATATAGTTATGTGCGGTTCCAGAAGGCATTAAATCAAGTGCCTTTTGATCAACTAGTTTAGTATTATTAATTTTATTTTGGATTTGATCACTTGAGACAAATTTCACAAAATCTAAATCGTTTGGTCGTTTAGGAATGCCATTAGATATAAATAAATCTTGCTCTCCATCTTGGTTGTAATCTCCAAAAAGTGCGCTCCAGCTCCAGTCTGTAGCAGCTATTCCGCTAATAAGCGCGGTCTCCATATAGTTGCCATCTGGCTGGTTTACATGAAGCATAT
>CAZBMY010000007.1:0-13192 GCA_964492855.1 uncultured Flavobacteriaceae bacterium | reverse complement strand
CTAATAAGCGCGGTCTCCATATAGTTGCCATCTGGCTGGTTTACATGAAGCATATTTCTAGTGAATTGGTAATGGTATTTATAAGAGCCTGTTCGTAGTCTTTGTGTTTGAATATTATCATCACCTTCGGAAGCTTTTAAAGGAACTTCTTCTTCTGGTAACATATCTAGAGAAATTAAATCTGGGAGTCCGTCACCATTTATATCTGCTACATCATTACCCATAGAAAATCTGCTAGTATGCCCAAAATATTGCTTTAGGCTTTCAGTAAAAGTGCCATTGCCATTGTTTAAATAATAATAATCATCTTCATGAAAATCATTACCCACATAAATATCTGGATACCCATCTAAATTAAAGTCTGCTATTGCCAAACCTAGACCGTAACCATTTATTCCGCCAAAAATACCCGCCTCTTCACTAATATCTACAAAAACGCCATTATCGTTTTGTAATAGTTTATCACCCGTTTGATAATTTCGCTTATTTCGCAAATCGGCTTTACCAAAAGAATTTTCTGTATGTACAGCATGATTAAGAAGATACATGTCTAGGTCTCCATCTAAATCAAAATCTAAAAATGCAGCCGATGAGCTATAAGAGTCAAAATCCAGTCCGTATTTAGCAGCACTTTCAGTAAAAGTACTATCTCCATTATTTATATAAAGCTCATTAAATCCATTAAATCCATTAACGCCTACAACGGCACATACATAGATGTCTAGGAGCCCATCTCCGTTTACATCGCCCATAATTGCTCCAGTATTCCAAGTGCTATTACCAGCAACGCCAGCATTTTGGGTGATATCTTCAAATTTTAAATTTCCTTTGTTTAGGAATAGTTTGTTTTTAACCTGATTGCCAGAAAAGAAAATATCTGGTAAATTATCGTTATTAATATCACCAACGGCAACACCACCACCATTATAGAAATAGAGATAGTCTAATATGTTTAAATCGTCGGTTTCACTAATCGTATTTGTAAAATCGATACCAGTTTCTGAAACATCGGGATTATAAAAAAGCTCGCCTTTATTCTTACAACTTGTAAAAACAATACATAGTAGTAAAATAATTAAAGTATTATTCATCTAGAGCAAAAATCTTTGGTTCATCATCATTAACTGTAGCGATAATAAACTGCTTTCCGTTTTTATCTTTAAACTGTTTAAGGTGTTTTACTTCGCCTTTAATAAAGAAACCGCTATCATCGTAATTTTGCCATTCAAAATCGAGTTTCCCATTACCTAATAGTACGTTTCCATAACTTGCGTCTAACCTTGAAAATTGAGGTTTAAATTCGTAATTATTACCTGCCATTATTAAGTCGATATTACCGTCTTTATTTACGTCTGCACAAGATATTCCGCAAACACATGAAAATTGTACTCTTTGTGGTAGTTTTTTAATAGTAAAATTACCTCCACCTTCATTTATAGCTAGTATAGATTCTGATATTGATGCTTTCTTGACAATAGAACTATTAATAATTTCTTCTGAAAAAAGTTCTTTAATTGTACGTTTTGCGTAATCTGATGCTTTTAGGTTTTGCTTTTTTAAAGAAACTAACTGCCCAGTTAATTCCTTTTTTTGATGTATTGGATAATCTCCACCATCGTAATTTCGAGTTACGATTTGTTCTATGGCTCCATTATTATCAAAATCATTGACCCACATTCTCATAGGTTGATTTTCTTTTGGTTGGTAGTGTAAATTAGTGCCTTGGTTTCCTAAAATTAAATCTTGGTCTCCGTCATTATCTAAATCAGCAACTTCTATAGCATTCCACCATCCGTGTAAACTGTCTAATGAGGTATTCATTTGCGATAGTCTACGTCCAGAATTTTTAAAAACTTTAGGTGTATCCCATTCAGATACAGTAACTAAATCTTTTTTAGAATCACCATCTATATCTACCCAAATAGAAGCAGTAATCATCCCTGCATCCTTTGTGTCATATGCTAATCTTTCAGTAGCATTTATAAATGTACCATCACCTTGATTTTCTAAGAATAGATGATTTGGATTTACACCATAAACACCAACAACACTTCTAGAACCAATAAAAACATCAATATCCCCATCACGATCAAAATCTAGAGGCGATATAGTTGCTATATTTTTAAATGTTGAAGGCAGTGTATTTTGATGTTTAGAAAAATTGCCCTTTCCATCATTAAGATATAGACGAGTGCGATACGTGGTTTGTTTGCCAACATCATTACCGCCAGACCCTACCATTAAATCTTGATCTCCGTCATTGTCTGCATCAAAAAAGGCAGCTGCAGTGTCTTCAAAATCACTATGGTCTAAAAATACGGATTGTTTTTTTGCAGAAAAGTTGCCGTTTCCTTTATGAAGGTATAATTGACCTTCTTGACCTTGAGCACCACCAATAAAAACATCTTCATGTCCGTCACTATTTACATCTGCAATTGCTAATGAGGGCCCTTCTTGAGATAATTTTTTATAGATAAGACCTTCATAGTCAAAATCTACATGATTATTTTCTTTGTGTGCAATTAAGCTATTATTTGGTGTTTCTTTAAAAAAGGTTTTTTTTATTTTTTTATTTGATGCGTTATAAGTCTCAGTTGCATCTTCTTGTTTAAGCAATAATGTTTGGTTAGCAACAACATCTATAAGTTGTGTTGTTTTATTGTTTGGCCAAATTACTCTTATGGAATCTAATTTTTTAAAATTTCCTAAACCAATAGTCATGGTATAATCCATAGAAGATTGAAACCCTCTTGACGGTATTAGTTCTTGGTTTACAATATTATCGCCAAAATATAAAGTTGTAGAAGCACCAATTGCAAAAGGGTTTTTAGCAGCACCTTTATATTGAATTCTTATGAAGTTATTATCCTTCATGGTATCTGTATTATTACGATAGATAAAAGTTTCTGTATTTACATTATTAACGACTAGATCTAAATCACCATCGTTGTCCAGGTCACCGTATGCTGCTCCGTTAGATCTAGAAGGTAAATCAAAGCCCCAGTCTTTATTTGCATTATCAAAAGTGATGTCTCCATTGTTTTTATATGCAAAATTAGGTTGCGGTTTTATAGGCATTTTATTAATGATAGAATCAATAGATTCTTTGCGGCCTGTAAGCGCCATCTTCTGTATTATCTCATTAGCAAAGAAATCTACAAAGTCTAAATCTGTTAAATCGTGATTTATGCCATTTGTAATAAAAATATCTTTTAGACCATCATTATCCATGTCAAAAAGAAGACCAGCCCAACTCCAATCAGTAGCATCTACACCACTATAATAAGCAACTTCAGAAAAAGAACCGTTGCCATTATTAAGTTGTAGAGTATTTTGTATGTATTGTTGGGAAAAGTCTTTTTCTCTTTTTAAGTCAAATACATTATAGTTTTCAAATTCCATGACAGACTTTACTCTTTGGTCTGCTTCTGGTAACATATCTGTAATAAAAATATCGTTGTTTCCATCGTTATTAATATCTCCAACATCAATACCCATTGCAGAAAGGCTTAAATGAGAAGTCCATTCCTTAATTTCTTCAGTAAAGGTTCCATCTTTTTTATTGATGTAAAGGTAATCTCTCTCATAAAAATCATTAGATACATAAATGTCTGGGTACAAATCTTTATTGATGTCTGTAACTACAACTCCAAGACCAAAGCCTATTAAACTACCATATATACCAGCCTCTTTACTTACATCTACAAATTTTCCATTATCATTACGTAAAAGCATATCGCCAACACCTCTAAAAATATGTGGAACACCTTCCCAATCTTGAGCTCTTACTTCTCGCTGCTCCGCATAGCCAAGACTACTTACAGGAATGTTACTATTGTTTAAGATATAGGCATCTAAATCTCCATCTTTATCATAATCGAAAAAAGAAGCATGGGTAGAAAACCCAGTTTTTGCTAGGTTAAAGTCATTAGCTCGCTCAGTAAAAGTTAAATCACCATTATTAATGTATAAATCATTGTCGTGATTATTTCCTTCTAAATTACCTGCATTACTTACATATATATCTAATAATCCATCTGCATTAATATCAACCATTAAAACCCCTGTAGACCATGGTTTGTCTCCTTCAACTCCAGCTTTTTTAGAAATGTCTTCAAATTTAAAATCCCCTTTGTTTAAGTAGAGTTTATTACCCACCATATTTCCGGTTAGGTATATATCTACTAAACCATCATTATTTATATCACCTAGTGCAACTCCACCACCATTATAAAAATTGCGGTATTTAAATATGTTAAAGTTTTTTTGGTTTTGGACTTTGTTTATAAAATCAACACCTGTTTCTGAAGGTTTTAAAAGACTAAAGAGTGTTTGTTTTATAGCTTTATCTTTAGTTATACTATCTTCTGTACAAGCTAAAAAAAAGAACAAGCTAAAGCAGATATAAAAATAATATCGTTTCATTTTCAAATTTAATTTTTTCTCAATAGTATAGGGGCTCTATCATTTATACCTATAATATAATGTTTTTCGCCTTTTATTTTTATTGATTTTATTACCCTTGAAGCCCCAGAGATGTTTAAGTTTTGATCCTGTCTCCAAATAAAATTATTTTTTTTATCATTTTCTAAGATTAAACCATGCAAACCATCTAATCTACCTAACTGTGTACTTATATCATAATTGTTGCCTACAATTAACAAATCTTTAAAACCATCATTATTTATATCTTCAACAGCAAAATCAAAAACGGATGAAGATTGCACTATCAGGGGTAGTGGAGTTTTAATATAATTCCCATTACCATCATTTTTAAAGTAGCAACTACGGAGTTCATATACTTCTTTCTTACTAGCAGTTTTAAGCTTTTCCTTTCCAAAAAGATCATTAATACTTGCAGTAGCAAAATCTTTATAGGATAAGAAAGTTTTATTAATATTCGGTATTTGTTTTACTAGTTCATCTTTAGATGCAAATGGTGTTTCAATGTTTTTATGATAATAAGTAACAATTGGTTCAACAGCACCATTATTGTCAAAATCTTCTCGGTATAGTCTTATAGGCTTTTTATGTGAAGCTTTGAATTTTGTGTTTAGTCCCCAATTACCGCAGACAAAATCTAAGTCCCCATCATTATCAAAATCTTCAACTTTAATACTATTCCAAAAACCATTTGTTTTTTTTAAACTTTCTTTTTTTTCTAATCTTAATTGATGCCCATTATTTATAAATATTGAAACGGGCATCCAGTGACCAACTAAGATTAAATCTTTAAATCCATTGTTATTTATATCTTTCCATATAAAATCGGTTACGTTTCCAATATTTCTAAGGTCAGGAGAATAATGGTCTGTGATATCTGTAAAATTGCCTTCTCCATTATTTTTAAAAAGGTATTGTTTTGGCGTTGCTCCAAATTTACCAGGGACAGCATCTGAAGAGATAAAAATGTCAAGAACGCCATCATTATCTATATCTATGGTGTCAATTTTAGAAGCGTTTAATTCTATTGTGGCAAATTGCTCTTTATCAGGTATAAGGCTTCCATTCTTATTTAAGAATAGGCTAGGCTGTATTTGTTTTCCGTTTTTAAATTCATTGCCTGCACTGGCTGTAATTAAATCAATAAAACCATCTTTATTTGCATCAAAAAATACACTAGTAGTATTTTCATTTATACTTTTAGCTTCAAAGGTTTCTTTTTGTATGGATTGAAATTCTCCATTCTTATTTTGTATAAATAATTCTGAAGCTTGTTTTTTAGCACCTGTAATAAAAAAGTCATCTAAGCCATCTTTGTTAAAATCGGTAACAGTAATATTAGGACCTTGATTAGAATTTGCAAAAGGGATTAATGGTTCTCTATCAAAATCTAGAATAGCGGACTCTTTGTGTTTAAAATTAATAAGGGAATCAATAGATGTATATATTTTTTTTGAAGTTTTAGTAGTTAAAATGGCTTTGTTGGCATTAGAAATAGATGCTATTAGATGTTGATTTGTTTTTACCTGCTTTAAAGTTTCATGTTTCCCATTTAGCCATATAATTTTTAGCGAATCTATAATGGTGTCTTTCCCTAATCCAAAATGAATAGTATTTGAAACAGCAGAGAGGTAGCCTTTAGTTGCAAAATGTTCTCTTCTACGCAGTCCAGAATTAGTATAAGCAGTTATTACTGTGCCAAGACCATTTAAGTTAGTGGAATCTCCCTTTAAGGAAATTTTTAAATAGTTTGTGTTAGAAGTTTTGTTTTCTAAGATATAGGCTTCTTCATTTACATTATTGACAATAATATCTAAATCGCCATCATTATCTAAATCAGAATAACTACAACCATTACTAAAAGACAGTTCTTTAGTAGACCAAGTGTTAGTTGTATTTTCAAAACGAAGTCCTCCTTTATTCTTAAAAAAGTAGTTCGCTATTTTTTTTTCGGGAATCTCATTAATTAATGGTAAATCTGTTTTTTGCATTCCTGCATCTATACGTCTTTGTATATCTTCATTGGCAATAAAATTCATATAATCCATATCATTAGTAGCTCCTTTTATACCATTAGTGATATAGATGTCTTTTAGACCGTCATTGTCAAAATCGGCGATTAATGGTCCCCATGACCATTCTGTAGCAGCTATACCTGTAAGATTACTGATTTCTGAAAAATTAGTATCGCCCATGTTTAGGTGCAAAGTGTTAGACATATATTGCGGAGCGAAACCATTTTTAAGATATTGTTTATAGATAGGATAGCCATATTCTAGACCAGATGTTTTGTAGGTTTTTAAATTTTCTGGCAACATGTCTAATGAAATGATATCAGCATTACCATCATTATTAATGTCTTCAATAGCATTACCCATAGAAAAATGAGTAGTATGTCCTAACTTAGTATTATCCGTAGAAATTAGTTCTTTAAAAGTTCCATTTTGTTGGTTCAAATAGAGGTAATCATTTTCAAAAAAATCATTACCAATATATATATCTGGGTATCCATCGTTATTAATATCACTGATAGATAATCCTAGACCGTAGCCTAATTTTCCTTGAAATATTTTAGCTTTTTGACTTACATCTTTGAAATATCCATTTTGGTTTTCGAATAGAATATCTCCAGAAATAGGATCAATTTTTTTGCGATTAGTTCCTTTACCATAAGTTCTGTTAGGATGTACAGAATGATTCATTAAATACATGTCTAAATCTCCGTCTAAGTCGTAATCAAAAAAAGCCGCTTGTGTGCTTAATCCGGAGAAATCAAGATTATATTTTTTGGCTTCTTCTTTAAATTTTGGAATTCCATTATTATCAATACCTTGGTTAACATAAAGTAAATTTTTTCCTTTTAAATTTTTATAGCCAGCTGCTTTACATATATAAATATCTAATAAGCCATCATTGTTTATGTCTACATGGGTTACTCCAGTACTCCAATGCGTATTTTCTATAAGTTGGGCTTCTTTGGTTGCCTTTTTAAACTCTAGGTTTCCTAAGTTAATGTATAACTCATCAGCAACTTGGTTACCCGTAAAGTAAATGTCATCTAATCCATCATTATTAAAATCTGCAACAGCTACTCCTGCACCATTATAATAGTATAAATAGTTAAGAATATTTAACTCTGGAGTAGTGTTAAGTTGATTAGAAAAATGAATATTGCTGCTGTTCGAATTTATTTTTTTGAATAATTTATTATTCTTATCTAAACCTTTAGAACAAGAAAGAAAAGCTATTAAAAATAAAAAAACTTTAAATGAACACTTTTTCATTATTTATCTAATAAAGAAAACAAAACTTAAATTAAAAACCCGCTCTTATTTAGAGCGGGTTTTATAATTAATCTTATTAGAGATTTATTAGTACCCAGAGTTTTGTACTAGATTAGGATTTGCTAATACCTGTGGAAGTGGTATTGGAAACAGTAATCTAGTTTGGTTTTGAACCTCACCAGGAGCTTTAAGCTCCCAATCTCTTAAATAGGTACCAAAACGAATCATATCATTTCTTCTCCATCCTTCAGTAAATAATTCACGAGCTCTTTCATCAGCTAATTCTTGCTCACCAACAGATCCAAGAGGAGGTGTATTAGCTCTAGCAGCCCTAAGCTCATTTACCATTGCGGTAGGATCATTCCCCATACGCATCATGGCTTCTGCTCTCATTAAATGCGCATCTGCATATCTAAATTGTATGCTATGAGCTGTAAACGCTCCAAATCTAGGGTTATACTTAATTACACGAATACCAGTTTGTTCGCTATTGTTAATTAGATTAGAATTACCGTCATTATCAACGAAATCTCTTGTAAAAAAAAGTAGGTCTCCGGGTCTATCCAATGTTTGGGTACCGTCTAAATTGTATTGCGCTCCAAGAAGAAAACCATTACCAACATTTGATCCTGTTTCAAAACCATTTTCATCGTTAGTACCTTCACGACCAGTAAAAGGAAGACCAGAAGGTGGAACACCACCACGTCTTTCTTCTTGAGCACTCATAGGTGACTCATCTAAAGCTACATCATTTGAATTAGGATCTCCTTCAAATAAATCGTAATATTCTGCCAATGTACTGAAGCCATTCCATCCGCCTCCTCCTTCGCTAAATGAATTATAGTGCATTGTGTTGAAAATACGATTTCCTACACCTGTATTTGTCCACCATATAGTTTCGGTGTCAGGAGAGTTTCTAAAAATTTCAAAATATCCGTTTTGTTCAATCGCAAAACCGTCAGCAGTTATTTGATCTACTAATCCTATTACAGCTTGCATATCTGCAGGATTTGCAGTGCCTCCACCTCCGGCCAACTGATTCTCATAAATATGTCTGTTTAATAAAACTTTAGCTTGTAAGAAACGAGCAGCAGCTTTACTTGGATCTTGTAAGGCATCACCACTACCAGCAGCTACTGTTGGTAAACCAGCTACTGCATTGTCCAAATCTGCTAAGATAAAATCTACAGCTGCAGCTCCAGATAGAACTGTTGGTAATTCACTTGAAGACAAAGAGGTGTCTCTAAAAGGGACTTGACCATAAAAGTCTAAAATAGTCCACATGGCATATGCTCTTACAAAATAAGCTCCAGCCATAGTTTCAGCCGATGCATTACTTCTAGCATCCAATATTTGAGACGCTGCTAGCTGGTTAGCATTCCATTGATCAAAAGGACCAATAATATCTGCTGCTTCTAAGCCCCATTCGTGAGTGTGTAAGTTTCTCCAACGTCCATTATCTCCCCAGTCAGCTCCACGAGTAGGAATTAATTGTGCATCTGTTGTTACTTCACGTAATGCATAGGTATTAGCTTGGTCTCCTAATTGACCAGCAACAGCACCAAGCAATCCAGTTAATGCAGATTCAGGGTCTTCTAATCCTTGAAAACCTGCACTAATAAATGAATCAGTTTCTTCTATTTCTAAATCTGTACAGGAGCTAAGTCCTGCAAACGCTAAGAGCGCTAATGCGTAATTTTTAATGTTACTTCTTTTCATGATATATACAATTTTTAATTAAAATCTTGCGTTAAGACCAAAAGTTATAGTTAATGGATTAGGGAATGCTGAGAAGTCAATACCTCTACTAGGTAGTGCAGCAGCATTTAATGCGCCAGTATTAACTGTTACTTCTGGATCTATTCCACTATAATCCGTTATCAAAAATAAATTTTGACCTGTTAGCGATAGTCTTAAACTTTTAAATGTTGTTTTGTCCTTGATTGGAACATTATACCCAATTGTGGCATTTTGTAAACGAACAAAATCCCCGTCTTCTAAAAATCTTGTAGAAACAGCTGTAGAAGCACTTGAATTTTCTCCAGCATTGGCAGCATCCACAGTTATATTTCTTGCGGTGTTTAATTGACCTGCGTTAAAAAGTGCATTCGCCGTATTGTTATATACAGAGAAACCAAATTGACCCGCAAAGAATGTACTAAAATCCCAATTTTTATGACTTAAGTTTAATGATAAACCAGAAGTTACATCAGGTAAAGCATCTTCACCAACAAAACTTCTATCAACATCTGGATCGCCAACACCATTACCATCTATATCTAAATAGGTTGGATTTCCATCAGCATCAAATCCAGTAAATGTAGCTATGAAATAAGAGAATAATGATTGTCCAGCTTCAAAACGTTGTGCAAAAGCACCAGTTAAACCAGGACCGTTAATTGGTCCTAAGTTAATAGATCCAGCAAAGTTTTCTATTTCATTATCATTATAAGATATATTAAAGCTCGCACTAAAGGTAGTGTCTTCAGTTTCAATAAAATTATAATTTAGAGCTAATTCCACACCTTGGTTAATTACATTAGCATCTACATTACCAAACTGAAATGGGTTGGTAGATGGAGCCGCTGGTGGGGTCTGTAATAAGATGTCTTCTGTATCTCTACGGTAAAAATCTAAACTACCATTAAACTTATCGTTATTAAATCCAAAATCTAAACCAACATTAAAGTCTGTAGTTTCTTCCCAACGTAAATCAGGTTGGTCTGTAGCTATAATAGCTAAACCATTTGCATTATCTATAGTTCCACCGTTAGAAATACTACCTAAACCTAAGCCTGAAAAACGTTGTCTTGCTACAAACTGCCCAAAGCCTAAGCCATCTTGGTTACCTGTAACACCCCCACTTAAACGTAATTTAAGAGTAGATACATTATCACCTACAAAGTCTTCTTCGGCCAATTGCCATGCAAAAGCCCCTGAAGGAAAAAATCCGTAACTATTCTCAGGGCCAAAACGTGAAGACCCATCTGCTCTTAACGTACCTGTGAATAAATACTTATTGTCTATGCTATAATTAGCTCTAGCAAAGAATGATTGTAGTTCATCGGTATTGTCAAAATTATCAAATACTACAGCTCGTACATCTGTAGAAAAATCAAAAGGCTGGTTTGTAGTCTCTGGATTAGGGAATAAACGATTAACCGTTACGTCTGGTCTGTTAGGAGCAAAGAAGAACTGCTGAAAAGACCCAGATATGGAAGCTTCAGCTGCATTTACGGTACTAACCAAAGCACTGGCCATTGTTTCAAGATCAGTTGAGCTAAAGCCTCTAGCGGCAGAATTAAATCCAAAGGTCCTAAAGTCTTGAAAAGCATAACCAACAACCACATCTAAATTTGATTTGTCAAATTCAGTTTTATAATTAACAGTAGCTTCTAACAATTGATTCTCACGATCAAGCGTGTTAAAAGTTCCTGACCCTATGCCTGATACACCACCTACATTAAATAAATTGGCAGAAGTAACAGATACGTTCTCACTATTAGAAGTGTCAAAACCTAAAGTTACTTTTGCAGAAAATTCATCAGTAAAATTATATTCTGCAGAGCCATTTACAAGAAATCTGTTTGTGTTAGTTTCGTTAGAATTACTCTCAAGAAGGTTTAATGGGTTAATTAATCCACCTCCTGGATCAACATTAGGATCCGCTGGGATAGTTGGATTCGCAGAATACGCCGCTCCAAGAAGATCTCCTTGAAATCCAGCTTGACCACCTAATGGAGGTTGATTTCTGTTGTTTTTAGCTATAGTAGTTTGAATACCTATCTTTAGTTTATCATCTAAAAAACGCTGATTCCAGTTAATTCTTCCTGAAATACGTTCAAATTCTGATCGTCTAACAACCCCAAATTGACTTTGGTAAGAAAAAGATCCTCGAATATTTCCAGAACCATAATTTCTAGAATACGATATATTATTAGTAGTTGATGCAGCATTTCGTAAAATTACATCTTGCCAATCTGTATTTCCTCCAAAATCAACATTAGCAGCATTACCTCCATTTGCTGTAATAGCATTTAAAAAACCATCTCTATCTAATAAATCAAATTCGCGTAGAGGAACTGAAACACTTAAGCTTGAGTTAAATTCTATTACACCCCCACTACCAGCTCTACCAGTTTTAGTTGTAATAATAACAACACCATTTGCACCTCTAGACCCATATATTGCAGTTGCAGAAGCATCCTTTAGAATACTTATGTTTTCTATATCACTTGGATTTAAAAAGTTTAATGGATTACCTACATCAGTACCTCCTGAACTTCCAGCATCACCTTGTGCATCAGTATTTTGCCCAAAAAGAGGAACACCATCTACAACAAATAGTGGATTGTTGTTAGCACGCACAGAATTTGCACCTCTAATGTTTACAGAGATTCCTCCACCTGGTTCACCACTAGCTTGAGAAATATTAACACCAGCAGTTTTTCCTTGTATTAATTGTTCTGGTGAAGCGATAACCCCTCCATTAAAATCTTCAGAAGTTACAGATGTAACAGAACCTGTAGCATCTTTAATAGTTGTACTACCATAACCAATAATAACAACTTCATCTAAAGCCGTAGCATCTTCTGTTAATGTAACATCAATAGATGCTTGTCCGTTTACGGCAACCTCTGTTGGTTTAAAACCGATATAGCTAACAACAAGTGTAGCATCAGTTGCAACATTATTTAAGGTGTAATTTCCATCAAAATCAGTTTGAGTACCATTTGTAGTGCCCTTAACTACAACATTTGCTCCAGGTAATGGACCATTTGCATCTGAAATTGTACCCGTTACTGTTTGCGCCTGTGAGGTAATAAAGCAAATTAATGCACCAAAAACCATCAGACTTTTAAGTAGCGTAATTTTCATAAATAATTGTTTTTGAGTTTAGTTAATTTTTATTTAGGAATTAAACATATATAAAAAAATCGATAAACACCAAATTTTAGGAGCCTATTAGACTACGAAAACGTTTTCGTATTAACAAATTAACATATTAAGTCAATAAATCAACAGGTATTAAATTAAATTTTTCACATTTTTTAGGCATGAATTAAAGTAAATATAGACATTTCTATAATATGTTTGCTTTTTTTTAACATAACCTATACCTAGTGCTCTAGGTCTTTATAAAAAAGTTTTAGGCATTCGTTAAATTAAATCACGTAATTTTAATGCTTATTCAATAATATGCTAAAAAAGAAAATTACATTAAAATATATCGCTAGAGAACTCGAGGTTTCCATTTCTACAGTTTCTAAGGCTTTAAAAAATAGTGAAGAAATAGGCAGAGAGACAAAAGAAAAAATACAAGCTTTTGCTAAATTATATAATTACAAGCCTAATAATATTGCTATAAGTTTAAAGAATAGGAGAACTAAAAATATTGGTGTAGTAATACCAAATATTGTTCATCATTTTTTTTTATTTCATTCCTTACAATCTATATGATTTTC
>CAZBMY010000006.1:22832-25265 GCA_964492855.1 uncultured Flavobacteriaceae bacterium | reverse complement strand
TAGAAACACCAGAAGGCGATTTTATAGGCATCCGCTACCGTATGTTCTTATCGCACTCTTATGACCACCGTGTGGTTAATGGCGCACTTGGCGGACAGTTTGTAAAAGCTGTAAAAGACTATTTAGAGTCTTGGGATATGGATAGAGAGATATAAGTTATTGTCTGCTGAACTTGTTTCAGCATCTCATTGTAAAGTAAAAGCACAGTTTTTGAACTGTGCTTTTTTTTTTGGAAGTTTCGTTTAACGTTTTGGCTATGGTGTGAGTCCAGAAGGGCATGCATTATAACCGCTGTTGGGGTACGTTTTTTATATTTTTCTTTTAATCATATTGTAGGGAATGTTCCGAGTTATAATATTCATCTTTCTCAGTGCATAAACCCCTAAATTTCTTGTGGTATTAGTTTTGTCAATTGACTGTATAACTAAGCACTTTTCAAAAAACTTTCCAAATTCATCTCCATTCAGGTTTGACCCTAGAATGAATTTTCCGTCTATAACACTTATTTTGGTTGGTAATTCTTCTGTTGCTTTTAGCGTCTCGTCTATTGCACAAACCACCTTTCCGTTTGGATAACAAGTTATTTCGAGTAGAAAGAAATTGTCAATTTTATCTTCTATATCAACAACTATTGTTTTACTTAAACCTGCTGCAGATACAATTGAAATGAGCTTTGATTGTTGCTGCCAAATAGAAATCCCTAGGCTGTCATTTTTTCTATGCCCGTAGGACAAAATGAAATTCTTACTTGGGTTTTCAATTAGCTTAATCTCAATGCAAATACGTATTCCTTTATTTTTTTTTGCTCTTATAGGAAATTGCATGTAAGCTCTTTCAAATAACATTCCGTCTAGCATTTTACCCTGCTCCACAATTTTAGCTTGATAGTTGACATTTTGTGAATGACCATTGTTGTCTCCTGTAGAAAGACTATAAAGCTCATCATAAATATCTAGAAGGACTTTTGAAATTGACATCGTTATATCAAAGCAGAAATCGGGTTGCTTCAAAAAAAGTGCTTCGTAAAGGAAGTTTACCTTGTCTACGTTTTTGTCAGGAACCATATGAATTCCCCCATTGTAACCTAAGGTCATAATGAACTGCTGAACACTGAACTCTTTGTTTTTGTGCTTTAAGATATTGCTTAGGAAAAAGTCAACTAGTTTAATTTCATGAATATTCTTTTTAGAGTCTGGAGTAATTCTTTTGTATTCGAAATGGGCAATTTTGATTTGCTGATATGCATTAAAATTTCCAGATACACTAGCCAAACAGATAAAGTCAAATCGATTGATTTCATTTGCCCAAGGATTGGGTTGGTCCAAATACATTATTCTGTAAAAGAGAGGCAAACTATTATAAAGTCTGTCTGACTTATTTTCATAGTCACTTTTGAAATGGAGATAATGATTAATTCCCCTAGTCTTTCTGTTTAAGTCCTTTTTCAATTTTTATTGTTGCCAAATGTACCACTGATAAAAATCGTTTCAATGTTTTTTATCTAGCGTTAAACGAAGTTAGTGTTTTAAAAATCGAAAGTCAAGTCTAGGATTGGGTATTGTTTTAATTCTATTTACCTTTGGTTTTCAAAATAAAACCTATGCAGCTCAACCTTAATAAACCTGTTTGCTTTTTCGATTTAGAAACCACAGGTATTAATATTTCCAAAGATCGTATTGTAGAGATTTCAATTCTTAAAGTGTATCCAGATGGTAAAGAAGAAACCTATACCAAAAAGGTAAATCCTACCATTCCTATTCCGCCAGTAGTTACTGCTGTTCATGGCATCTCTGATGAAGATGTAAAAGATGCACCAACGTTTGCGGCATTAGCAAAAGAAGTGCATAATATCATTAAAGATTCAGATTTAGGAGGTTTTAACTCTAACCGTTTTGATATTCCGTTGTTGGCTGAAGAAATGCTACGTGCCGATATAGATTTTGATATGAAAAACCGTCAGTCCATTGATGTACAAACCATATTTCATAAAATGGAGCAGCGTACATTATCTGCGGCATACAAGTTTTACTGTGATAAAAACTTAGATAATGCGCATAGTGCAGAAGCCGATACAAAGGCCACTTACGAGGTGTTAAAAGCCCAGTTAGACCGTTATGAAGACTTAGAGAATGATGCAAATTTTCTAGCAGAATTCAGCTCAAGAAAGAAGTTTGCAGATTTTGCAGGCTTTATTGCGTATAACAAAGAAGGTGAAGAATGTTTTTCGTTTGGTAAGCACAAAGGCAAACGTGTCTTAGATGTTTTAGAACAGGAACCAGGTTATTTTGGTTGGTTACTTAATGCAGACTTTCCGTTATATACAAAGAAAGTGCTAACAGCTATTAAGTTAAGTCAGTTTAATAATAAGTTAAGTTAATATGAAATTGATTTGTATCGGCCGTAATTACACGGCACATATTGAGGAATTAGAGA
>CAZBMY010000006.1:19174-22732 GCA_964492855.1 uncultured Flavobacteriaceae bacterium | reverse complement strand
ATGAAATTGATTTGTATCGGCCGTAATTACACGGCACATATTGAGGAATTAGAGAATGAAAAGCCAAAAGACCCCGTTGTATTTCTTAAGCCAGATACATCTATCTTACTAAAAAAACAGCCGTTTTTTATTCCAGATTTTTCCGATGATGTACATCACGAGGTAGAAATCTTAGTCAAAATCAATAAAGTAGGGAAGTACATCGATAAGAAATTTGCTCATAAATACTATGATGAAATAGGTTTGGGTATTGATTTTACGGCTCGTGATTTGCAAGCCCAACTAAAAGCAAAAGGATTACCATGGGAAAAAGCCAAAGCCTTTGATGGCGCAGCAGTTGTTGGTAAGTGGTTGCCTAAGGCTAAGTTTCAGGATATCAACAACATTAACTTTAGTTTAAAGAAAAATGAAGAGATAGTTCAGGCTGCCAATACAGAATTAATGCTCTGGAAAGTTGATGAACTTATCGAATATGTCTCAAAATATTTTACTTTAAAGATTGGAGATATTATCTTTACAGGAACACCAGCAGGAGTTGGCAAAGTTTTTGCTAATGATCGTTTGCAAGGCTTCATAGAACACGAAGAGGTGTTTTCAATTAAAGTGAAGTAAGTCCTTTTATAAAAACTATAGATAGACGAATAATAATAACCTTTGATTTTAGGGTAAACCTTAATCATTTTTAATCTCGATTATCGAGTAATGGCAGAACACTATAAATTAGATCGCGTAAGAGAACTAGCAGACAATGACGAAGATTTCGTTGTAGCATTAATAGGTGCTTTTTTAGAAGAAGTTCCTGAGGATGCTGCGCGTTTACGTATTTCAGTCCCTGCTAGAGATTATAAAGAAACTTACCAAGCAGCTCATAAGATGAAACCAACCATAGATTTGTTTGAGCTTGGTGTTTACGACCAACTTATCGAAGTTCAAGATTTTGGGAAGTTTGAACAAACAGATAAAGATGTTTCAGAACAGCTTCAAATACTACTTACAGCCATTGATAATGCTGTAGAAGAAATGAAACAAGATTTTGGCTTGTAATTATGAATGCTGAAATTATTACCATTGGCGATGAAATTCTTATCGGACAAATTGTAGATACCAATTCTGCTTTTATAGGAAAAGAGTTTAATAAAATAGGTGTTTCTATCTATCAGATTACTTCGGTTCAGGATGATAGAGCACATATTTTAAAGTCTTTAAAAGAAGCTGAAGAAAATGCAGATATTATAATTATCACAGGTGGTTTAGGACCAACAAAAGATGATATTACTAAGTATACACTCTGCGAATATTTTAATGATACTTTAGTTGAAAACGATAATGTGTTAAAACATATAGAGCATCTATTTTCAAAATATATTAATACACCTATTTCTGATATTAACAGGCAGCAAGCCTTGGTGCCATCGAAATCTAAAGTCTTAACCAATAGATTTGGTACTGCGCCAGGTATGTGGTTAGAAAAAAACGGAAAAGTGTTTGTGTCACTTCCTGGTGTGCCTTATGAAATGAAAGCATTAATCTCTAATGAGGTTATCCCTGAATTGAGAAAACGATTCAAGTTTCCATATATAAAACATAGAACATTACTTACTTATGGTTTGGGAGAAAGCGCTATTGCAAACCGTATAGAGGCGTTTGAAGATAACTTGCCAGATTTTATAAAGCTCGCGTATTTACCAAATTTAGGAAGAGTTCGTCTGCGTTTGTCTGCAAAAGCTATCGATAAATCTATGGTTGAAGCAGAAATGCAAAAACAAATAGAACTTTTACTACCTCAAATTGATGATGTTTTTGTCGGTTTTGAAGAAGACGCTTCACTAGAAGCTTTAATCGGAAAACAATTAACTAAAAAAAACAAAACGCTCGCAGTAGCGGAGAGTTGTACTGGAGGAAGTATAGCAAGTGCTATTACTGCTAATGCTGGTGCTTCAAAATATTTCAAAGGTAGCGTTGTTACTTATGCTACAACGACTAAAGTAAATGTGCTTAATGTTTCTCAAAGCGATATCGATACACATTCGGTTGTTAGTGAACAGGTAGCAAAAGCTATGGCTAAAGGTGTTTTAGAATTGTATAATGCAGATTATGCTATAAGCACAACAGGTAATGCAGGGCCATCAAAAGGAGATGCTGATGCAGAAGTTGGCACAGTCTGGATAGGAATAGCTACAAAAGATGAAGTTTATGCTCAAGTTTTTAAGTTTTCTAATCAACGCGAAAAGACAATTATGAAAGCGACGAACAAGGCATTTGAACTACTGCAAAAAGAAATTTTAAAAAAGTAAAATTTTATGTTTGTTGAAACGTAAAGTTTTATTAAATTTGCACCCTGTTTAAAAAATAAGAATACCTAAAGAAAGAATACAATGTCAAGAGTTTGTGAACTTACTGGGAAAAAAGCAATGGTTGGGAACAATGTATCTCACGCCATGAATAAAACAAAGCGCAAGTTTGATGCAAACTTAGTAAAGAAGCGTTTTTATATTCCTGAGGAAGATAAGTGGGTAACATTAAAAGTTTCTACATCTGCATTAAAGACTATCAATAAAATTGGTATCTCAGCAGCATTAAAAGAAGCTAGAGCAAAAGGATTTTACAAATAATAGCATTACGCTAAAGTCAATTTACAATGGCAAAAAAAGGAAATAGAATACAAGTTATCTTAGAGTGCACAGAGCACAAAGCTTCTGGTCAACCAGGAACTTCTAGATATATTACTACAAAAAACAAAAAGAATACGCCAGACCGTATGGAGATTAAGAAATTTAATCCAATACTTAAGCGTATGACAGTTCATAAAGAGATAAAGTAAGAAACCATGGCAAAGAAATCAGTAGCGTCTTTACAGACAGGATCAAAACGTTTGACAAAAGCTATCAAAATGGTAAAGTCACCAAAAACTGGTGCTTATACATTTGTGGAGTCGGTAATGGCACCAGAATTTGTCAATGAGTTTTTAGCAAAGAAATAAGCGTTTTTTAATAACGTTTTTGTAAAACTGCTTTCATTTGAAAGCAGTTTTTTTATGTCTATATTTGAGCTTAATATGACAACTTAACAGTCTATTTTATAAGGCAAGGTTGTTGTACTCTCAATAGAAATTAATTTTTACATGAGTTTTTTTAAAAAAATATTTTCTTCTGAAAAGAAAGAAACCTTAGATAAAGGTTTAGAGAAATCTAAATCGTCTTTTTTCAATAAGCTAAACAAAGCTGTAGCGGGTAAATCTAAAGTCGATGATGACGTATTAGATAACTTAGAAGAAATCTTAGTCACTAGTGATGTAGGTGTTAATACGACGCTAAAAGTTATTGAGCGTATTGAAGAGCGAGTAGCAAAAGATAAATACTTAGGTACATCAGAACTTAATCAGATTTTAAGAGAAGAAATTGCAGGCTTATTATCCGAAACTAATTCTGGCGAAGACACCGATTATACAATTCCAGAATTACCAAAACAAGAGAATGGTCAAAAAACACCTTATGTGTTAATGGTTGTTGGTGTTAATGGTGTTGGTAAAACAACAACTATTGGTAAGTTGGCTTATCA
>CAZBMY010000006.1:0-19074 GCA_964492855.1 uncultured Flavobacteriaceae bacterium | reverse complement strand
AATTTAATGAATGAGCTAACTAAAGTTAAGCGTGTCATGCAAAAAGTAGTTGGCGATGCACCGCACGATGTGCTTTTGGTATTAGATGGTTCAACTGGTCAAAATGCTTTTGAACAAGCCAAGCAATTCACTGCAGCAACAGAAGTCACGTCTTTAGCTGTTACTAAATTAGATGGAACTGCAAAGGGTGGTGTTGTAATTGGGATTAGTGACCAATTTCAAATTCCTGTAAAATACATTGGTGTTGGTGAAGGTATTGAGGACTTACAAGTTTTTAATAAATATGAGTTTGTAGATTCGTTTTTTAAGTAGGTCATGGGAAATACAATACTATTCGATTTATATATTAACGCATCAAAAGAGAAGATCTTTGATGCGTTTTCTTTACCAAAACATTTAGATAATTGGTGGACCTTAAAATCTTCAGGAAAACCAGAGTTAGATGCAGTATACAATTTAAACTTTACAGATGAATACAATTGGTACTCCAAGGTTTCAAAAGTAAAGCAAAATGATTTTTTCTTTTTAAAAATGACCGAAGCAAGTACTGATTGGATTCCTACAACTTTTGGTATTGAATTAGAGGAAAGTAATAATGGTACACTTTTAAAATTCTCTCATTCAGGTTGGCAACATAATAACCATGAGTATAGAAACTCATCCTTTTGCTGGGCAATGCTATTAAATGGGTTGAAGAACTATATTGAAAAAGGAATTGTAATTCCTTTTAAAGAGCGCAACTAAGATTTCTATATAGTATGGTATTTTGTATTTTTATAAAAAATATAACCCATGACTAGATATATTACACTTCTTTTAGTACTATTTATTTTTTCTTGTAAAGACAATCCTAAGTCTGAAGAGGCAAGACCTCCAATTAGCGAATCAGAAACTGTAATTGATAATACAAAGACCGATGATGATCTTAGTGCTATTTCAACAAAAGATTTTAGGGAGTTTAAGGTTTTAGATTCTAAAGTGATTACGAAAGCACAAATTTGGGCTGAGATAAGCCCACAAATGACAGATTTTAAAGAATCAGATTATAACCGATTAAAATCATTTATTCTTGAAACTGATATTCCGACGCTTCAAAAACATGTTTTTTCCAAAACCTTTAACTACGAGACTTTGGTGAAGTTTTATCTTTATAGAATCAGAAAGTTTGACAGAGAAAATGATTTATCTCTAAATTCTGTAATTTCCATCAATCCTAATATTATTGAGGAAGCTAAAAAAGCTGACACTGCTATGAAACATTATAAAAATGTAAGTGTTGATTTTTTTAAACATACCACTATTGGTATGCCAATTTTATTAAAAGATAATATTAATGCTTCGAAAATGGTTACAACTGCTGGTGCAGTTGCTCTTAAAGATAATGTTACAGAAGATGCATTTTTAGTAAAACAACTTAAGTCCAAGGGCGCTTTAATTTTAGGAAAGGCTAATCTAAGCGAATGGGCTTATTTCTTTTGTGGTGATTGTCCAAGTGGTTACTCGGCAGTTGGAGGACAAACTCTAAATCCTTATGGACGTCGTATTATAGATACTGGTGGTTCTAGTTCTGGTAGTGGTGTTTCTGTATCTGCTAATTTTGCGGCTGCGACAATTGGTAGTGAAACATCGGGTTCTATTTTATCACCTGCGAGTAGCAATTCCGCAGTCGGTTTAAAACCAACTATTGGTTTAGTGAGTCGTACTGGTGTTGTTCCTATTTCTTCGACTTTAGATACTGCTGGACCAATAACAAGAACGGTTATTGATAATGCGATTGTTTTAGATGCGATTGTTGGTGTAGATAATTCAGATTCAAAAACGATTAATACCAAAACTAAAACAGGTTATTATGTTCAAAATTTAGAATTAGCATCAGTAAAAGGAAAGCGATTTGGAGCACCAAAACGATTAATGGAAGATTCACTCTATACAAAAGCTTTAGAAGTTTTGAAGCAGCAAGGCGCAGTAATTATTGAAATTGAGGAAGAAAAACTTGGACTACCAAACTTTCTGAGATTACTTAATCTAGATATGAAAAAAGACTTACCTGCTTATATGGAAGGGTATGCTAATAAGAGTATTAAGATGCGTACAGTTGAAGATTTTATGACGTTTAATTTGAAGGATTCTTTGATTTCTATGCCTTACGGTCAAAATCTATTTAAAGGTATTTCTGAAGATAAAGGAGATGCGGAATTTTTAACTCGCATTCAAGATACGATAAAGACAAATGGGAGACAGTATTTTGATAATCCTATGAGGGCACATAATTTAGATGGTTTTCTATCCATAAATAATTATCATGCAGGTTTTGCTGCTGGTGCTGAGTATCCTGCCTTAACAGTTCCTATGGGATACCAAGAGAATGGTAGACCAATGGGATTGACTTTTATATCGAGTCGTCTTCGTGAGAAGCAATTGTTAGAATGGGCTTATGTTTATGAGCAAGCAAGTAAAGCAAGAGTTGCACCTAAAGATTATAATTAATCAATTAGAGCAGAAATCTTTTCCCACAAGATGTTGTCATATCCAGAAGGGCCGAGTTGACCTGAGTCTCCATTGTTACCCATTCGTATAATGACTAATTTTTTGCTTGGTACTACATACAATTTTTGGTCATTTGCGCCTAGTCCAGCGATTAAGTCGTTTGGTGCATTCGGAATCAGTTTTCCTTGAAATTCATTGGTTTCACCTGGTAATTTATAGGATGTTTTTCCGTTAAGCCACCATAGATAGCCGTATGCTGGATTAAGGTTTTGAGACGAGCCTGTCATAGCATTAAAATAGTTGCTGTCAGACATAATGATTTCATTATCCCAAATACCTTTATTTAAGCATAACAAACCAAATCTTGCCATGCTTCTAGCATTACTGAAATAGAATTTATTAAATCCAAAAGGTACCCATGCACCTTGCATACCAATTTTATTTCTGAGTTTTGTATTAAAATAAGAGTCAAAATCAGAACCTATAGCTCCTGATATAATAGATTGCGTTAAGGTGTAAGGTGCATTATGATAATGCCAAAATGTATCTGGAGTGTTTAAAAACTTTAAACATTCTGGGTCTGTACAAGTAAAATCTATGAAGTAATCTAGACCCGTAGTCATTGTAATGTGATTTTTTACAGAAATAGCTTCTTCTTGCTCGTTTGTTAAACTACTCCAATTGTTTCCTAAATATAAAGATGAGGATTCGTTAATATCTAAAAATCCTTCTTCTTGAGCTAAGCCTGTCATAAAAGCTGTTAATGTTTTACCTGCTGAGAACCATGGATTATTTGTTGATGCGTCAGTTCCATTAAAATAAGATTCATTCACAATCTTACCGTTATATAAAATAATAAATGATTTAGTCCCAGTGATCTCAAGAAAATTTAAAAGCGGCTGAAGCTCATTAGTATTCCATTCAATATCAGAAGGGCTTATAGTTTCCCAAGTATTTGAATTAATGGGAGGGAAATACAGAGAGTCATCCGTGGTTTGTTCTGTAGATATGGCTTCCTCACTAGTACTGCAAGAAAATAATAGAAATAGAATAAATATAAAGTAGATATAGCGCATAATATTGGTTAAGTCATATGATATTTAAGACATGTAAATATAATAAAGGTTTAAAATCATTGCCTTTATTCTAAAAACGAGTCGCTATATATACTAAATCATTCACTATCTTTGCACGCTGATTAAAAATACTATGCGTACTAAAACACTTAAGAAAAATCGTATTAATGTCGTAACACTTGGTTGTAGCAAGAATGTTTATGATAGTGAAGTTTTAATGGGTCAACTTAAGGCCAGCGGTAAGGATGTTGTGCATGAGCAAGAAGGAAATGTGGTTGTTATTAACACCTGTGGATTCATAAATAATGCTAAAGAAGAAAGTGTAAATACAATTTTGCATTACATGCAAAAGAAAGAAGATGGTGATGTAGATAAAGTGTTTGTTACAGGGTGTTTAAGTGAGCGTTATAAGCCAGATTTAGAAAAAGAAATCCCTAATGTAGACCAGTATTTTGGGACTACAGAATTGCCAGGTCTGCTAAAAGCTTTAGGTGCAGATTATAAGCATGAGTTGATAGGTGAACGTTTGACTACGACACCAAAAAACTACGCTTATTTAAAGATTGCTGAAGGTTGTGACCGTCCTTGTAGTTTTTGTGCTATTCCGTTAATGCGAGGTAAACACAAGAGTACTCCAATTGAAGATTTGGTAACTGAAGCTGGAAAATTAGCAGCAAATGGCGTTAAGGAGTTAATTCTTATAGCTCAAGATTTAACCTATTACGGATTAGATTTATACAAAAAGCGAAATCTTGCAGAGTTACTTGAAAACCTTGTAAAGGTTGAAGGCATTGATTGGATTCGTCTGCACTATGCATTCCCAACAGGTTTCCCTATGGATGTGTTAGATGTTATGAATCGTGAACCAAAGATTTGTAATTATTTAGATATCCCTTTACAGCATATTTCAGACTCTATATTAAAGAGTATGCGTCGTGGTACAACTAAAGAGAAAACAACCAAGCTACTTGCAGCATTTAGAGCTAAAGTACCTGAAATGACCATAAGAACAACTTTGATTGTTGGTTATCCTGGTGAAACACAGGAAGATTTTGAAACACTGCGCGATTGGGTAAAAGACATGCGTTTTGAGCGTTTAGGTTGTTTTACATATTCTCACGAGGAAAACACTCACGCGTTTAATTTAGAAGATGATGTCCCAGAAGATGTAAAAATGCAACGTGCTAATGAGATAATGGAAATTCAATCTCAAATTTCTTGGGAATTGAACCAGCAGAAAATCGGACAAGAATTCAAAGTCGTAATAGACCGTAAAGAAGGTAATTATTTTGTTGGTCGTACCGAGTATGATTCACCAGATGTTGACAATGAAGTTCGTATTGATGCTACAAAAACGTATCTTAAAACAGGAGAGTTTGCTACAATCAAAGTCATCGAAGCTGAAGATTTTGACCTCTATGGTGAGGTTATTTCTTAACAAAAGCTGGCTTTCTTTTGCCTTTTATTAATAGACAGTATATTTTATATAAGAGTAGTAGTCCCATGGTTTTGTAATATTAAAATTTGATAGTATGAAATTTTAGTGGTTATAGCTATTGATTTCTATATTCAAGAAAATATTAATACAGCTGATAGAATTATAAAAATTGTAAAAGCTAATCTTTCTTTTGAGCGCTTATCACGTTTTGATTTGTTTTTAGAGAAATTCATAATGTATGTATTCTGAGGTTAAATATTAGTCTTTGTAGCGGCTTGCGACTGGTAGTCTGCAGCCATAACCAGCGCAAGACACCACAAAACTGGTTGTCATTGTTAATGACTATACAAACGTATTTGATAAGTAAGCTGAATAAAAATAATTTAAGTAGACAATCAGTGGACTGTTACAATTTTATAGGCAGACAAAACGTAGACAATAGTAATTAAGTATTGATTTACATTGATATAACTAACTCTTGTAAAGACTCTTCTGTAGATAATTTTAGTTTTTTTCGCAGCCTGTAACGTGCTTTTTTTACACCATCGATTGAGATGTTAAGAATATTAGCTATCTCTTTACTAGATAAATTCATCTTTAATAAAGACATTAGTCTTAAATCGTTATTACTAACTTCTGGATAATTATTTATGATTCTGGAATTGAAATTTTTATGTACATCTTCAAAATAGGTTTTGAACTGTTCCCAATTGCTATCATTATTAATATCTAAATTAATATTGTTTATTATATTTTGAAAACCTCTATTAGTACTACTATCAATTTTCAAATTTTTTATTTGTTGTTTTAAATCCAGAAGAACTTCATTTTTATGTGCCAAATGTAGCGCATGGGTAGTTAATTGCTTTCCTTTAAATTCTAAATCTATATCAAGTTTTTCGCGTTCTATTCTGTTTCGTTTCATTTTCTGACGTAAACCATATATTACAGCAAGCGCAAATGCCAAAATCCCTAATGCGGTAATTATAAAAAACAAACGTTGATTTTCGGCTTTTTGCTTCCGTTCTTCTAACAGTTTTATTTCTTTTTCTTTTATTAATAAATCTCTTTCTTTTTTTTCGGACTGATATTTCACTTCCATTTCATTCATTCTATCAATATTCTCTTGCCCTAATATTTCTTCATGCAGCTGGTGATATTCTGTATGGTGCTTATATGCCTGTTTATAGTTGCCTAGTCCAGCATGAGCTTTAGACAACTCTAATAAGTCACCAATTCGTTTTTTTCGAGTTTCTGTTTCTTTAGAATTTTGTAATGCATCTTTTAAATAGCTTAATGCTTTTTTATACTCTCCTTTTTTATTATATACTTCTCCTAGGTGCCTTAAATTAAGGCCTATTAAAGACGTCTCACCATATTTCTTGCTTATTTCTAGAGATTTTTTGAAGTAATCTAATGCTAAGTCTAAACTATCTTGCTCAGAAAGTGCGATGCCTAAATTATCATATGCACCTGCTAAATCGTTATTATAACTCTGAGATTTGTAATATGGAATTACTTCTTTAAAGAGTTTTTTTGCTTCTTCATATTGCTTTTGTTCTTTAAGATTTATACCTAGATTAAGATTAACACTTGATAGGTCGTCTCTAAGACCTAATCTGTTATATATGACTTTAGCTTTTCTATAATATTGATTTGAAATATCATAGTTCTTAATATCTCCATGTATGTTTCCTATATTCCAATAACTAGCTGCGATACTTTCCTCGGTATCATTAATTTTTTCCTTAAGTTTTAATGCCCTCATATGTGTTTCTAAACATTCTTCAAAACGCCCCAAACTCCTCAGAGAATTAGCTTTATTGTTTAATGCATATGATACTTGAGTGTTATCACCTAGCTTAGTATATTTGTTAATGACAATATCATATACAGAGTCAGCTTTTTTGTACTGCGATGTCATATTATAAAAAACACCTAAATAATTTTTTGTCCTAGCTATAAATTTAGGGTTTTGTAATCGCTCTGCTAAAACCAGTGTACTATCAAGATATGGTTTAGACTCTAGAGGGTTAACAAAGATATATTCTGCCCATAATTGTGCATAAGAAATAATCTGAGTAGTATCTGTTTGCTTTTTTACTATGGTAAGAATACTATCTACTTTTTTTAAGTTTTGTCCATATGTATTTACCCATCCTATTACAGAAAATAAGATAAATACTAGCCTTATGTCCACCGTTATAAATTTTATAAAACTAGTATTATTAAAAAGGACATTTAATGGTAGCTTTATTGTTTTCATAAGTTTCCTTTATTTTATTAATTAAAAATGTGTCTAAAGCAAAAGCTATTTAATTAATTGATTATCAATAATTTAATTTCGATATCTGATGTTTTGTCTACCTTTTATAAAGATTGTTATTTTTTTATTTTTTGAAATAGATTTATAGTGGACAAAGGGTGGACATGGTGTTTTTTTCTTTTTTCAATTGATTTTCACAACTACATTAGCTGTTAACAAAACTGGTTAAGTGTGAAAAACTATTCACTTTTTTTATTGATATTACTCATTAGTAGTACATGCTTTTGTCAACGCTTGTATTTTGAAATTGGGACAACAGTATCTTCATTTGATTTTGAAAATTCTCAAGGACAAGCATTAGATAATTTATTATCAACATCAAAATCATATTATGGAATGGGTTTTAGACAAAGAATTAATTCTGCTGAAACTTTATTTTTATCGCTTGGAGCAACTTTCAGTAGTTATGGCGCCATAGGCAGTGAGGATAGTATAGATAATTTTTTCGAATGGGATGTAAGTTATTTAGGACTTAGATTGGGTTTAGGTATTAAATTATTTCAGCTTAGAGACCTTACTTTTTTAGCTAATGCTTCACTATCTCCAGAGTTTTTAATCAGAGGAACACAGACTTTAAATAACAGGGTTTTTAATCTTGTGGGTGAAGAAGAGTTTAACAACATCATATTATTTTTTAGAGGTGGTGTAGAAATGCAATATCCGATATCTAGAAGTACAGCAATTTCTATAGGATACAGTTATGGGAAATCGGCATTGGTTAATACAGGAGATGCTAGAGAGAGTTTAAATTTAAATGCACATCAATTTGGTGTTGGGTTTATCATAAACCTACCCAATTGTAGATGTGATTTTTAAATGTATTAAAATATTAGTAGACAAAAAGTGGACAATTGATTATAGTTCTAAATTAATAAAAATTAAAGAATAGATTTAACTAATCAAAATCAATATGAGTGATAATATTATGAAAGTATATGCAAGCATAATTTTACTTTTTTGTTTGACTAGTAATGTCAAAGCACAAGAACAATCTAAGTATCGCATTATTAGCTCAAATTTTGGTAGTAGTGGCTCATCTCAAACTATTATTAGTGAGAATAAAGTATATAAAATAAGTCAAAGTATCGGTCAAGCAAGTGTAATTGGTACGCATAAAAGTAATAATGGTTATGTTTTAAGACAAGGATACCAACAACCATTAGATAATTTAAGCCGAGCACAGAATATAGATTTTAGCTTGAATGCAAGCGTTTACCCAAATCCATTTAGTCACCAAATAACAATTAAGTTTCAAAGTATCATAAAGGATGATATTGCGACATTATTAGTTGATGTTACTGGGAAGGTGATTTTTTCTAAAATTTTTTCAGCAAGTCAAACACTTAATCTACAAATAACTAATATTCAAAAGGGGACTTATTTTTTAAAAGTTGTCACTGACAATAAGCAATTCAATACAAAACTTATAAAAATTTAAATAGAAAAATAAAATCAACTATGATGAAAAAAATACTAACTATAGCCTTATTTTTTTGCTTAACATATCAAGTCTTTGCGCAGACAGATGGTTTAACGTATCAAGCTGTGATTATTAACCCCAGCGATTTAGAATTACCGGGCGTAGACTCACCAGGTAATTTTTTACCAAATAAAACAATCGCTATTAGATTTTCAATAATAGATGGTGATAATGAACAAAACCCACCAGAGTTTCAAGAAGTCATAAAGACAGATACCGATGATTTTGGACGTGTAAATGTAATAATTGGAAAAAACAATGATGCATTTAGAACTATAAATTGGGATGGTAATACCAAACTATTAAGAGTTGACATAGATTTTGAAGCTGGTAATGATTTTGAGTTTATAAGCATAGAAGAATTAACTTTTTTGCCTTTCGTATCTCATAGAAAAATTACTGCTTCAGAGACATTAACTGTAGATGGTAATACATTTTTAAATGGCGAGTTACAAGTCGAAAATCCAACAACATTAAATAGCTCATTGAATGTTGCTGGTAATAATGCAACAACCCTTACAGGAATTTTAGATGTGCAAGGAGCTACAAATCTTTTTGAGGCTTTAAATGTAAATAACCAGAGCCCTACCGATTTATCAGGAAATTTAAGTGTCGGAGGAAATACCAATCTAAATGGAACTCTTAGTGTATTAGGGCTGACATCTTTAAATGATCTACAAGTAAACGGTACTGCAGGTTTTGGAGACTTAACAGCAAGACGAATTGATATTATTGCAGGTCCAAATAACATCAATGGCTCTACAGTTATAGATGGTCTTGGAGAGCCTATTAGAATTACGTCCAATATGCCTAATGTTGATCCTAATCATGCAACTGCTATAAATCATCCACTTTTAGTAGAAGGTGGGGTTAACGGAATTGCCATAAGGGTTAACGGTAGTAGAAGTAACAATACAAATTTCATAACATTCTATGATGAACAGAGAAGTGAACCCTGGGGAAGAATAGAAGGAGAGACTGAACCAGAGTTTGAAGAGAATGCAGATTATAGATTTGATCAAAGTAGTCTAGTATATGATATATACGATGCAGGTTTTGATGTTGCATTTTCTCTTTATGATTTGGCAGCTTCTTTTGTAGATATTAGTGCGGCTGCAACATCCTCTACTGCGTGTGTAGGTCTTGGAGGCTGTATCACAGTCCCTATTCCTTCTTGGATATTAAGTAGTACAGCCCAATCTGTAGCGGCAGGTTTACAAGTAATAGCTGCTGGTGTTGGAGTTGGTATCGCAGCCAACAATAAAACAACCTATGATAATAATAAGATAACTCTTCAGGGAGTGACATATGCTTCTGGATCTGGTGACTATGCAGAGTATTTACAACGTATAAATCCTGACGAAAAAATGACCTACGGCGATATTGTTGGATTAAATGGCGGTAAAATCTCTAAAAACACAACTTACGCTGAGCGTATGATGGTAGTATCATTTAAGCCAATTGTATTAGGGAATATGCCAAAACCAGATCGTGAGAAAGAGTATGAAAAAGTAGCATTTATGGGGCAAGTGCCAGTTAAGGTATTTGGAAAAGTAAGCATTGGTGATTATATCATTCCAAGTGGAAAAAATGATGGTATAGGTATCGCTGTTCCGCCAAACAAAATTAATGCAAAACAAATTAAAAGTATAGTAGGTGTAGCTTGGTCAGAAAGTCAGCAGATATTAGGTTTTAGTTTAGTTAATGTTGCTGTAGGTATAAATAAAAATGACAATAATGCCATTGTTGAGCAATTACAAAATAAAGTTGAAGCACAAGAGAAAGAAATAAATCATTTAAAGAATCAAATTGAAAATATCTTAGTAAGTATTTCTGAAATAAAAAATAGTGAAAACAACAGCTTACTAGATGAAGAAACACACCTTATAGATCATAGTAAATATGAACTTGTAGAATCTCCTGAAAGCGATGTAGTTTATTTTCAGATTACTAGAGATGATTTTGAAAAAGGATTAGTCATGGCTGAGGACATGATTCGTAGTTCTGGTGAATATGAAAGATATAAAGAACATATTGAAAAACTAAAAAATGATGCTGCTTTTAAAGAGAAGTTTTTCAATAAATTACAATCAGATTTGAAACATAGATTACACTACCATAAGCAGGTAGACAGAGTTGGAAGGAATTAAATAGTGCGATTTTTAACTAGTATTAATTCAAGTAAAATGAAAATCAGTTCTATTATTAGCTTATTATGCTTTTTGTGTTCATTTAGTCTATTAAATGCTCAAAATACGTCAATACCTGATACTAATTTTGAAAATTATCTAGAGACTCACGCTGCCGACGGTACGGATGTTACTGTTGGTGATGCAGCAAGCATGGGTGATGGTATAGCTAACAATGGTTTGGTTTTTACTGATAGAATTGTTGATGTTACTCTATTAGATGTATCGGGTTTAGAGATTTCTAATCTTACCGGAATTGAAGATTTTACAGCTTTGGAAACATTAATATGTAGTGAAAATAATTTAACTGTATTAAATGTATCTAATAATCAAAACTTAATAACATTACTTTGTGGCATCAATGATTTGTCTAGTCTCGATGTATCAGCAAATATAAATTTAGAGACACTTAATTGTTTAGATAACCAAATTCAAAATTTAGATGTAACTAATAATACAGCTTTAAAAAGCTTAACAACATCTAGTAATCAACTCTCTTCAATAGATATTTCTAATAATACAGATTTAATGTCTTTAAATATTTCTAGTAATAGAATTGCTGGTGAGTTAATAGTAAGCAATAATCCAGATTTAGAGAGTTTATTCTGTTCTTCAAACCAGATTAGTGTATTAGATTTATCTGTTAATACGGTTTTAAAAAATTTAGATGTATCAAAAAATAGCTTAATTAATTTAGATTTAACGACTATAAATACTGCTGTCTGCCCTAATCCGCAAACTGATCCAATAACTTTATGTCAAGGCGTAGCCACAATTAATGTCTCTCGTAATAATTTAATCTCATTAATTGTCGCTAACGGATTTAATGATTTGGTTTCAATATTTGATGCATCTGACAACCCAGATTTGTTCTGTATTCAAATAGATAACGGATTTACACCAAACGGATGGTTTAAAGACGATTGGGCATATTATACTGATGGTGTTTGCGCAGATATATTTACTTATGTGCCAGACGATAATTTTGAGCAAGCCCTAATTAATCAGGGTCTAGACGATATTTTAGATAATTTTGTACTTACCTCAAATATCGACACACTTACTAATTTGGACGTTTCAAATTCTAATATTTCAAACTTAGAAGGAGTAGAAGATTTTGAAGCATTAACAAATTTAGATATTAATACAAATAGCATAGAGGACTTAGACCTGTCAAATAATACAGCCTTATTTGATTTGAATGTTTCTAACAACAATTTATTAAGTATTGATATTAGTACAAACACTCTGCTAACTATTCTAAATGCAGCCAATAATCAAATTTCAGAATTAGATATTAGTAATAATGTAGATTTAATTTATTTAGATTGTTCTAATAATAGTTTAGCTAGTTTAAGTATAGAAAACACTACGCTTTTAGAAGTATTAGATTGCTCATTTAACCAAATTGAAAATTTAGACCTAACGCTTAATACAAGTTTAACATCAATTATTTGTAACAATAATAACCTGTTTGCACTTAATTTGGCTAACGGAAACAACACTGCGATCACAATATTTAATTCAATTAACAACACTAGTTTATTCTGTATTGAAGTTGATGATGATGCTTTTTCTGATGCAGCAACTGGTTGGCAAAAAGATGTAACAACTGCATACAATTTAGAATGCGGTACTTATATTCCAGACGATAATTTTGAACAATATCTTATTAATCAAGGTATAGATACCGATGGCACACTCAATAACTTTGTAGCTACAACAGATATTAATACTTTAACTAATTTAGATGTTTCAAATCTTGCAATTGTAGATCTAACTGGTATCGAAGATTTTACATTGCTTGGAGATTTAAACTGTTCTGGCAATATGCTATCAGTTTTAAACCTTGAAAACAATGCAGCACTTTCAATTTTAGACGTTTCTAATAATCAAATTAAAACACTGAATCTTACTACAAATATTAATTTAACATCACTACTTACTAACAATAATGTATTAGAAAACCTAGATATTAAAAACGGAAGCAATAATCTCTTAACTACATTTGATGCTACTAATAACCCTAGATTATTTTGCATTAATGTAGATGATGCTATTGTAACTAATATTCCTACTGCTTGGCAAATAGATACCATAGCTAGTTATAATGGTGATTGTAATAATAATCGATTTACCGGGATACCGGATACTTTTTTTGAACAAGCCTTGATTGATTTAGGTTTAGATACGGTAATAGATAGTCAAGTATTAACATCTAATATTGAGCAAATTAAAATTTTGGATGTAAGTGATGCAGGTATTTCCGATTTAACAGGCATTAGAGATTTTAAGTCACTGGTAGAGTTAGATTGTAGTGGTAACTTTTTAGATGCTTTAGACGTTAGTGATATGGTCTTTTTAGAACGTCTTAACTGTAGTTCTAATATTATTAATTCATTTAATACTAATGGAGCTTCGAGTTTAGTTGAATTGTTTTGTGCAGCAAATAATTTAACTAATTTAAACATATCTCAGCTTGTTAATCTTGAAGTTTTAGATTGTGCTGATAATGACATATCAGTACTTACTATAAGCAATAACAACCTTTTAAAAAGTCTTAATTGCTCTAATAATGATTTAACTAATTTAGATATTAGTAATAATTCTGCTTTAGAAGATGTAAACTGTAATAGCAACTCTATTAATAATCTGATTACATCTACTACCACAAATACCACGCTAAAGAGTTTAAGTTGCGCGAGTAATGATTTGTCGGATTTAGATGTAAATAATTATCAAGGTTTAGTAATGTTGAGTTGTAGGTCTAATACATTAAATCAACTTAATATAAGCGCAAATGTAGTTTTAGAGGTTTTAGATTTTACGAACAATCAAATTACAACAATCAACCTTAACAATACTACGAACTTAGTTGAATTGTCTGCATCTCAGAATAACCTCTCACAATTAGATTTAATGTCAAACACATTACTTAAAAATTTAAATTGTAGCTTTAATGAACTGACACAATTAACGTTAAACTCTAACACTCAGCTTAAATTCTTATCCGCTTCCAATAACGAACTTACAGTATTAGATTTGGCTAGTAATACTAATCTTATAGAAGTAGATTTTAGTGCTAATCAGTTATCAAATTTGGTTTTATCAAACAATTTAGGGACTTTAAAAACCTTAAATACTAGTAATAATCAAATTGAAGGAGAGTTAGATTTAACAACAATGGCTATTTCGGCTTGTGTTTTTCAATCAAACCAAACCGATTTTTGTCCAGAAACTGTTACTATTAATGTATCTAATAACCTATTTGATGCTGTAAATATTCAAAATGGTATAAATGCAGATGTCACCAGCTTTAATACCACTAATAATCCTAACTTAGATTGTATTCAAATAGACAATATTAATACTATTGGCGTAAGTTGGCGTAAAGATGATTTTGCAGAATATAGTGAAGATTGTAATTATGGCGAAACCTTTGTTCCAGATGATAATTTTGAACAAGCTCTAATAGATTTGGGTTTAGATGTAGGACCTTTAAACGATTATGTTTTAACAATTAATATAGAAGGTATAACGGATTTAGATGTTAGTAAAAATGCTATTGCTGACTTAACAGGGATCGAAGATTTTATCGCTTTACAAACTCTAAATGTTTCTGATAATAATCTGTTAGCAATTGATGTAACAGAAAACATAAATTTAGTCGACTTAAATATCTCAAATAATCAGTTGACAGATGTAGATGTTTTAAATAATACAGCTATAGTAGTTTTTAATTGTTCGAGCAATTCAATTAGTAGTCTAGATTTAGTTAACAATGTTAATCTTTCTAACCTAGATATTTCTAGCAATATATTTACCAGCTTTTTACCAAGTGATGTTCCGTCATTAGAAGTATTGAATTGTGCTAACAATCAGATTGTTGAGCTAGATTTTCAGCAAAATCAACAACTTACTACTATCGATTGTGAGTCTAATCTTTTAGAAGTCCTCAATATTAAGAATGGGCAGAACACCATTTTGGCGAACTTAAATGCTCAAAATAACCCTGATTTAGATTGTATAGAAACTGACAACGCAACTGTACCAGCAGGAGCAACATGGCTTACAGATGCCAACGCACAGTTTGCTTTAGATTGCTTCTTTGGACAAACATTTGTGCCCGACGATAATTTTGAACAAGCTCTAATAGACTTAGGTTATGATAGCTTGCCTTTAGATGATTATGTGCCAACAGAAAATATTGAAGGTGTAACTTTTTTAAACATTGCTAGTGCCGAAATCTCTGATTTAACAGGTATTGATGGGTTTTTAAATCTAACTGTTTTAAATTTTGAAAACAACAGTGTAACAGTTGTAGATTTAAGTAATAATATAAAGTTAACAAATTTAAATGCATCTAATAATGCACTCTCAGAAATTGATTTGACATTGCTTTTAGATTTAACAAGTTTAAATGTCTCTAATAATGGTTTGATGCAACTAGATCTAAATAATAATTTAAACATTATTGATTTGGATGTTTCTAATAATCAACTTTCTACCTTAGTAGTAGATGCACTTACTGGTTTAGAAGATCTCAATTGTGCAAGCAATTTTCTATCTAGCCTTAATGTTACTCAAAATTCTAACCTAAGAATATTATTTTGTCAATCTAATATGTTTATAGTAGACCAATTAAATATTCAAAATGGTAATAATCAAAATTTAGAGATTTTTAATGCTACTAATAATCCAGATTTGGGTTGTATTTTGGTTGATGATCCAGTGTTAGTAGTTAATAATATCGATGGCACTTATGACAACTGGGATAAAGATGATACTGCGAGCTATCAAACCATTTGTGAAGATGCAGATAACGATGGTGTGCCAAACGAAGAAGACCTTTGTCCCGGTACTGAATTTGGAGCACCTGTAGACTTATTTGGTTGTCCTTTTCCGGGATTAGCTAACGATAATTTTGCTATTTCTATATTAAGTGAAACTTGCCAAAATAGTAATAATGGGCAAATTAGAATTGTGTCTCAAGAATTATACGCATATAAAGCAACACTAACAGGTAATAATTTTTTTCAAGAATACAATTTTACAAATGATGTAGATATACTTAATCTTTTAGCTGGTACATACGAAATGTGCATTACAATAGAAGAGTGGCCAGATTATGAAGTTTGTTATACAATAGTTATTACAGAACCTGATTCTTTAGAAGTATTTTCTACTAGAATGATTTCTCAAAATCGAATAGCTTTAGATATGTCTGGAAGCGTAAACTATAATATAGTTTTTAATGGAAAAATGTTTACAACCCACAACCCATCATTAATATTAGATTTAAAAGAGGGAGCCAATACTTTAAAAGTTAGTACAGATTTAGATTGTCAGGGTGTTTTCGAAAAAATAATCTTCAATACTAACGAGTTTGTTGTTTCTCCAAACCCTTTTAATACTAAGGTGAATATAAATAATACTTACAAAGGAGAAGAAATTACTGTTAAGCTTTTTTCTATAATGGGCGAGTTACTTTTTAATAAAGTATTTATTGGGCAAGGTGAAACCATACCATTAAAAACAGATAGCTTAAATAATGGTATTTACATTATTTCAATAGAATCAGAAGCAAGAGTTTCGACGTATAAAATGATTAAGCAATGAAAAAATTGACTTATATAATTTGTGTAGTGGGTTTTATCTTTAGTTGTAATGACACTACAGATGATAATATTAATACGCTTATACCTAACGGAGAAATTCCGGATGAAGTTTTAGGAGTAGCATTAATATTTCCTTTTGAGAGTTCTTTGTGCAGTGAAGGTACAGAAGTATCCCCAACAGAAAGTACAGTTTTGTTTGAGTGGGTACCTAATAATAATGCACAGAGTTATACATTAACAATTGAGGATTTATCTTTAGGAACTGTTTCTGAATTTCAAACAGAAGATTTTCTTTTTCCTGCAAGGATTCAAAGAGCTCACGAGTTTAGATGGTTTGTAAGTTATAAATATCAGAATGAAATTTACCAAAGCGAAATTTGGAATTTTTATAATGAAGGCGAAGCTATACAGACGTATCCACCTTTTCAGACTGAAATAATTTCGCCTACAATGGCCCAAAATATTGCTAATACGTCGACCATAACTTTACAATGGAATGGAAGCGATGTTGATGATGATATTATTGGCTACGATGTCTATTTTGGTACTGACAATCCTCCAAGCACTCCAGTTGCAAACGATATATCAACCACTACACTTAATGTTTCGGTAAGTGCAGGTACTATTTATTATTGGAATGTTATAACTAAAGATGCAGCAGGTAATACATCAGAATCTGGTACTTTTCAATTTAAAGTTTTAGATTAGCATAAAACCAAAAATAACTATTGTATTGCTAATATAGTTTTATAGCCTAAAATCTATAAGATTACCGCGGATTTCAAACGGATGAAAACGCGAAAATAATTCTTCGGAATACCAACCTAGTTCTCTTGTTTTCTTTACCATGTCTGCGTGCTTTTCATTACTATAAGCATACGACATCATATGCTTTCCTTCTTCCCAAAATGAAAATGTAGCTTGCATAAAAATGGGCCATTCACCGATGCCCTTGGTATATATTAAACCTTTATGACCATTCATAGATTTAGAAACAGAAGGAACATAACGCCAAAATTTATAGGCTAATTTTGGTTTAATGGTGGCTCGAGTGATTACAGCGATGGGTCTTTTTTCATCATATTTAACTGTAGTATCAAAAGGTTCTTGTTTACTCCATTTTCCATGCGCTTTTATAGCGTGCATTAAAATATGTGTATGCTTCAAAGCTGTTGTTTGATATTCAGAAATGAGCTGTGATTTTAAAAATAAATTAGCATCATCTTCAGATTCAAAAACAGTAATAAGCCCATAGGTAGACCAGTCTGGCCATATCGAAAAGCCATTTCCGCTTCCGGTACCTAAAGGCTTCCAAAACGTTAACCCCTCAACATCATTAGCTAGCAGTGGAGAGCGTCCCATTCTGCCTAAAGCTTTCCACTTGTTTTTTCGGCCTTTATACTTAAAAAATGATATGACAGTGGTTTGGGGCATATCACTATTTTTTAGGTAAAGATAAGACGTAAGCGTGGCTCTTTTTTAGATATTTAATGATGACCTCAGGGTTTTTATATAGAGTTTCAGGGACTAAAACGTAGTCTTTCATTTTTGCGCCATAAGACCTATATTCTCCGGAGTCTTTATAAGTTTCCAAAAATACTTTTGCAGTCTCTTTTGGAAGTCTTATGCCAATTTCACCTGCTTTATTTAATAATGAAAACATATAGCCATTATCTGAAGTGAAAATCATCTTTTTACCTTTTCTTTCAAAATCTGGGCATTGGCTAACAAGTTTGTCATAAAATTTTAAAGTTTCATCCCATTTACTCATAATAATAATTTTATTAATTAAAAATAATTAATTATTATCAAGTTCTTGTTCTATAAGCTTTATAAGTAGTTCTGCCTCACTTTTGAAATTCGGATAACTTCTATTATGTAGTTGCATTGATACACCGAGATATTCTACTAATATGTTTTTAAATTGTTTAGAATTTAGTATGGGTTTATTACTATCTAATTCAGGAGAATTATTTATTTCAAAATAATTTTCAGATAAATTTGTGGTATCATAAATAGTTTTAAAAGAACCATTTAATTCTACAAAATCCACAGCTTTATCTAAAAATTTCTTCACAACTTCTTCTTGTAAATCTAGAGTTTTTAGTACCCTGTCCCAAGACCGTAACATGGTCTTTATACTATCGTTTCTAATATCTTTTAATCCACTAGAAATTACAAAATCATTAAAAGCACCGTTCTCATAGTTAACATCGATGGCTCTAGTTAATGGTAAAAACAAAATTTCAGAAACACCAGTTTCACTAATCGTATCTATAGATTGTTTTGAGGAGGTAAGGTTTATAATATCTTTTATGTTTCTTATAATATGGTCTAATTCACTGTCTTCTTTTTCAAGTATCGCTATGTTGTTTTGAAGTTCTTCTTTAATTAAAATAAGATGTGTTCTCTGTTTTTCTAAACGATCAGAATCTTCTTTTTTATTATTTAGATATAATG
>CAZBMY010000005.1:9192-29405 GCA_964492855.1 uncultured Flavobacteriaceae bacterium | reverse complement strand
CTCTTGTTGCTATAAGTCCAGAAACACCAGATAACTCTTTAACAACTACAGAAAAGAATAATCTTAATTTTGAAGTATTGTCAGACATAAACAATGTCTATGCAAAAGAGTTAGGTTTGGTATTTAAATTACCAGAGTCGTTACAAGAATTATACAAGAAATTTGGTATTAATTTGGACGATAATCAACAAAACTCAAGCCAAGAGCTACCTATAGCTGCTACGTACATCATTGAACAAGATGGCACAATTAGTTATGATTTCTTAGAAGAAGATTATAAACTCCGTGCTGACCCATCGGATGTTATAAGTAAGCTCTAAAACATATAACACAGGGTTAAAGTCTTTTATTTTAAGTAGTTCGGAATAATTTTTGATTAACTTTAAAGTATAAATTTCAATACTATGAAAAAGATTTTGACCCTATGCTTTATTGTTTCTATAACTCTAAATCTTACTGCTCAAACACGAAAAGAACGCAAAGCTGAAAAAAAAGCCCAACTCGAAGCGCAATATCAGTCAATCATAACGTTAATAGAATCTGGCAGTTTTAACTTTGAGGCAACTAGAGCAATTCCATTAGGAAACGATATAGCCAATATTGGTCGTAGCTTACAAGCAGGCAGTGCAGTATTCCAAGGAAACACTGTTAACTTAGTCGGTAATGACAATTATGTAAATATTAATAATGGTGATGCCGATATTTTTCTTCCCTTTTTTGGTCGTGTTTTTATCCCAAAACGAAATCCTAGTGAAAGTGGCATCAAGTACAAAGGCGAAATTATAAAAAATAAGACCTCTTTTAATAGCAAAAAGAAACGAATCATTCTCAGCTTTGACGCTAAGAAAAATAATGAGTCTTTAAAATTCAGTTTTGTTATCTCACCAGGAGGACATACAAGACTTACCGTAAATAGTAGCACCAGGCAAAGTATTACTTATATGGGTAAAATAAAACCATTACCAACTTTATAGTATTAATTTTTAAGATAGTTTTAGCATCATAAGTGTTAATAGACCGTGAGTTTTTCGACTCAACTAAAAAATCACTTATGAAATTAAGTTTTTCAAGGTATAAGTTTGCGTTAGCCCTAATGGCTATTATATGTTCTTTTTTAGTATTTGGGCAATCAAATACTAATACTACCATTACTAATAAAGCAGATTTAGAATTCTCTCATTTTATGAGTTTGGTCGTATCTACGAGTCATGTTCGTCAACAAAAAGCTATTGAGTATATTGATAAAAATTGGGAAGATGCTTTTGAAATTATGACTCTAGAAGCACTTTATTTTTCAGATAACCATAGTACTAGATTTAAATTAGTAGAACTTCTTCAAGATAAAACAGAAAAAAAATTTGGTATAGATTTCAACAAATGGTATGCCTATCTATGGTCTAAACCTCAAAATCTAACACCGTATTATCATCAGTTTAAAGCGCATTTACACAGTATTATAGATAGTCGATTTAGAAAGTATTTTCAAAAACGACAAGAAACAGCACAAATACGATTAGACGAAGTTCGTTGGGGCGGTGTTAAACAAGACGGAATACCTCCATTACGAAATCCAGAAATGATTTCAGTAGACGACGCGAAGTATCTCGATGATGATAATGTTGTATTTGGAATAGAAATAAATGGTGATTTTAGAGCATACCCAAAACGCATTTTGGCTTGGCACGAAATGTTTACAGACACTGTTGGCGGTATTCCTGTCGCTGGAGTATATTGTACACTTTGTGGTACAGTAATCTTGTATAAAACAGAATTTAAAGGCAAAAACTATCAACTCGGAACAAGTGGATTTTTATACCGCTCTAATAAATTAATGTATGATAGAGAGACACAATCATTATGGAATACTATTTGGGGAAAACCTGTCATTGGTCCTTTAGTTGGTAAAGGGATTGAATTAGAATATCTAAGTGTTGTAACATCTACTTGGGATGAATGGAAATCGTTGCATCCAGAAACGACAGTACTAAGTTTAAACACAAAACACAATCGTAATTATGGTGAAGGCGTTGCGTATAATGATTATTTTTCTGATGATGAATTAATGTTCAATGTCCCATCACTAGACAAGTCTTTAAAGAATAAACAATCGATATTAGCGATACGATTACCAGAGCTTACAGACAAAACGATTGCTATTTCAACAAAATTCTTGAAGAAAAATAATATATATCACAACAAGTTAGACAATTACCAATTTGTGGTGTTAACAGACAAATCAGGAGCTAACAGAGTTTACTTTTCAGAAGATATTATATTCGAAAACTATGATAAAACAACATCACTTACGGATAATAGTGGTACTAAATGGAAACTTTACGAAAATCGGTTGGAGTCAGAAACGGGTAAAATTTTAAAACGATTGCATTCCTTCAATGCATTTTGGTTTGGCTGGAAAGCAGCATATCCAAATACAAAACTGATAAAATAGCTTAATTCAATATAGTTTTTACGCCATTTTCTAAACCGTATAAGGTTTGAATTTCCTCAGAGTTTAAAGCTTTGTTATATATTGATAAATCATCCATAAAACCAATATAACTAAGCCCTAAAAGGATATTGGATTTTTCATAATCCCAAGTAAACGATTCTGTTATCGTAGATGAGCCCATGTTATTACCATTAACGTAAAATTCTGTTTTACCATTTTCCGTATTTAAATTTGAAAAAACAATGACAACATGTGTCCATTTATCATTACCAAAAGGCGCATTTTTTGCAGTAATTAATTGCTCTAAAAATTTAGGGTTTTCATTATCAGGTCCTTCAGGATTTGGATTCCAAACATCGCGGTCACCAATAACACCTAATCTAAACTGTCGAGGTAATTTTTTTGTAAAATCTACCCAAATGCCCGCATCATTATAACCAGAATCTGTAATTTGAATAGGATCACAATAGCCAGGTTTTAAATCTTTATCAGGGTCTAATTGCAACCAAAAAGAAATTGAACCATTCCAATCACTTTTAGAATAAACGATATTATCTAAACTTTTGTAATAAATATAACCTTTGGTCTTATCTGCATAATGAAGTGCTCCACCATATTTTCCTTTAGTATTTTGAAGCGTTACGGCTTCTTTGAATAACCCAACTTTGGCTGAGTCTAATTCTTTTCTATTTAAAACAGTATACAGTTTTGAATCGCCTTTTGCAAAATCTGCATTCTCATTTGTATCAAAAGATGAATATAATGTTAAGGCAGATTTCAAATTATCCTCTGTAGAATTTACCACTTTAACTTCGGCTTCAGCTTTTTTCTGTTCTTGTTTACAAGATGTCATTACTAGTCCTAAGGCTAGTGTATAGCATATTATTTTTTTCATTTTAAGCTTAGTTTTTTGTTCCTGGTAAATTTTTAGGTTTATCGTGTTCCCACCAAAACGTATCAGCTTTTACTTGTCTTGGATACACTTCATCTAATGTGTTTCCATCATATAAACGACCGTTTTTCATGACTTGAATTACAGTATTAGTATGTCTAATATTTTCCATTGGATTCTTTTCTAAAATCACTAAATCGGCAAGTTTGCCAACCTCTATAGAACCAACATCACCATCTAAGCCTAAAGATTTTGCACCGAGTATAGTCGCTGCTTTTAAAGCATTCTCTGTAGATGTCCCTGATGCTGTTGCCCAAAGTTCCCAATGGTAACCTAATCCTTGTAATTGGCCATGGCTGCCAACACCAGCTAATCCACCTGCATTAATTAAGTCATCAACAAATTCAGCATGTTTTGTAAAGACATGTTCTTCATCCATAAACCAACCTGGGCGACGACGTGTTTTACGTGCCAAATCTGTATAAGGTGTAAAACGCTGTAGTTTTTCATCATGATATGGGTTCTCTCGAGAATAGAAATAATTCTCAGCCCACGGCCCACCATATGACACTAATAGTGTCGGTGTATAAGCTATTTGCGTTTCGGCAGCCACTGTAATGATGTCCTTATATAAAGGTGTTACAGGATACGAATGCTCATGACCAGGATACCCATCTAAAAATTCGGTTAGATTACGTTTAAAATCTAAACTACCTTCAGTAGTTGGCATTAGTTTTTGTTCTTTAGAGGCTTCTATAACCCATTGTCTGTGTTGACGGTTACCAACATTATACATTTTTATAGTATTGGTATTGTAGTACTCACTATACTTTTTTAGTGCATCTCTTGTATGATCTAGACTTTTTAAATGGTATGCCCATGAACCCAATCCAGGACCAGTAGAGTAGGCGCGAGGTCCTAACATTTGACCAGTTTTCACTAAATCAAAATACGTTAACACATCAGTAGTACCTGTTTGAGGATCTCGTGTTGTTGTAACACCATAGGCTAAGTTAGCAGCATATGACCAGACTTGTTTTTTATGTATGCCAGCATACGTCCGTAAATGCGAATGCGTATCAACCATACCTGGCATAATAGTTTTACCAGAAACATCAATAATCTTAGCTTTATTTGGTACATCTAAACTACCTGAATTTCCTATACCAATAATACGATTGTTCTCAATTAAGATATCACCGTTTTCAATAATGGTACCGTTATTCATTGTAAGAATTCGAGCACCTTTAAGAAGTGCAATACCCTCAGGAATATCTCTCTTTATTTTGGTTTTTACTTTTAGCTCTTTGGCTTCATAGCCTTTATAATCTTTGTACTTTTTCTTATCTTTTTTCTCTTCAGCTTTACGTTCTTCTTCATCGAGTTTAGAAAGTTCATCTTTACGGGCTTTCTTTTCAGCTTCTAAACGGTCTTCTTCAGCCTTCGCAGCTTCTAAATCATATATAAAATGAGCGTTTCCAATAGACCAATGTACTTTTTTACCATCTTTAGCCCAAGCAGGAAACTCACCACCATATTGTGTTAGTTTACGAGATGGAAATTGTGAGTTATTTGGCTTAGCAACTGATACTTTTGGAAGTTTTCCAATTTTAGGAATAGTAATAACATAAACATCATTATTAATCAATGCCATAGCTTCTCCACCTTTTGGAGAGATATAGACTTCTACAGGGCGGGCGCCTTGCGCATTTTCTTCTGGATCAATGTCATCATCTAAATAAGAATGATCATGGTCATCCGTAGAACTACCAAATGTTACAATCCCTGTAACGCTTAAATGTTCTTTTGGATCTGTACCGTCCCAACGTATAGATTGCAGTCCGTTACGATTACTAAGATAAATACGGTCATCGCCTTCAGTAAAGTGTGGATTTCGACGTCCATTTGTAGCAACAATAAAATTAGTGTTTCCACCAGAAGAAGGTATCCAAACTAAATCCTTGGCTCCGGAAAACGCGCCACGCAAATAAGCATTTCTGAAATTTTGAGCACTTCCTTTAGTTGCGACAATGCGATTAGTTTTTACATCCCAGACAGGCTTGCCATACAAAGCAGATTCGGTTGTTAATTTTATTGGTGTAGTTCTACCTCTAGCATCTACTTTGTATAAATGTCCGCCATCTTCTTCAGACCAAGTTGTGTAAACAATAGACGTTCCATCTGGTGACCAATTCGGTTGAGTTTCTATGATATCCATATCAGTTAGACGTTTTGGTTTACCATCTGGCAAATCCATAACATATAACTTGTTAAGCGCATTAAATACTAATTGTTTTCCGTTTGGAGAAGGTGTTGCATTTCTGATTTGATTTGCAATCATATCGACATCATCAGAAATAGGATATTTAAATTCTACCTTAGGCCCAACAGCTAAATTAACATCAACACTGAAAGGAATTTCTGTAGCATTACCACCAGACACTGGAATACGATATATTTTTCCATCATATGATGCTATAACAGAACTATTATCTGGTGTAAATGTCATTGCAGGTAATACGCCAAGTGGGGCAACAGATTCTTGTTCATCGCGTTGTACAGGATATGCTAACCATCGTTCGTCACCAGTTTTTAAATCCCTAATAACCAAGCCTGTTTTTTCTTCAAAACGGCTACCATAAACTAAGTATTTACCGTCATTAGATAATGTGGATGAAAAGGCAGAGCCATAACGAGAAGTAACGCTATTAATATCTCCTGTTTCTAAATCATAAGTTGCTATTTGGTATTGCGGTAATTGCGCATTATAATTCCAAGCACCGTTTCGTCTTGAGAAATAAATTAATTTTCCATCAGGGCTGTAAGCAGGCTCTATTGTTTTAAGACCGCGTGGCTCTGTGATTAATTGCGCTCCGCCACCTCCGTCTTTATGATATAGATGTAGTTTAAGATTACGTTTTCCTTTAGATACAACAATATAATTTCCATCTGGAGACCAATCTGCTGATTGCACTTCTCCTTTTTTATCTTTAGTAATTTGATGTGTTTCCTTGGTCTCCAAATTCATTGACCATGCATTATCATTTCCGCTTCGGTCAGATGTAAATACCACATGTTTACCATCAGGAGAAAACCGTGGATTAGTATCTAAAGGTAATCCGTCTGTAATACGTGTAGCACTACCTCCGGTTGAAGGAATAGTATATAAATCCCCTAGCATATCAAAGATAATAGTTTTACCATCTGGACTTATGTCTAGAGATAGCCAAGTCCCTTCAGTGGTATTGAAGTCAATAGTTCTGTCTATTTTAAGAGGTAAATCTTTAAAGGTGTCTTGACCCGATAATGAATCTTTTTTTTGAGAAAACCCATTTAATGAGATGAGTATAATACTCACTAAAGCTAAAAGTCTTGTTGCACTTTTTAGCTTTGAAAATGCAGAAATTTTCATAGATAGAAATAGTTAGTTGGTGTAATTATGACAGCAAGTTATTCTATATTCTGCAAATACTATTTTACATTAACAAAGATTTGAGAAATTTAGTACAATAATCTATTCCCTTTTCCCAGGAGAATAGGTCTCTTTTGCAACCTTTAAAACATCGTCTTTGTAATACGGAACATCTTTAAATTTCATATCTGCATAGCGCTGTGCTTGGTCATTAAAATGTGGAGAATCTACATCACTACTCTGACCTCCTGCAAGCATAGTTTTTGCCTTTACTTTATCACCAAACTCAACGACAGCAACAAAACTATTACCGCGCGTACCGTAGATTTTTTTAGCTTCAGGGTTGGTGTAACTTACACCATACGCTGCTAAGGCACCCCAACGTCCTGATGCAAACCCAACAGGTATACTCGGTTTATTATCATCAAATTTTTGACGAATATCACTATTTAATCGTTGGTAGCGATTAACTTCTCCCCAAGGTAAATTCCATGTTCCAAAAGTTTCATTTAAATAATTTATGACATTTTCAAAGAGTTTTAATTTTTCATCATATGGAGATGAATCACTTCCAAAATATTCGAATAATTCCATAGAATTCATTGGTTGAGGGCGTTTTCCGTTTCGAGAAACAGTCATTCCATAATAATGCGCCAAGGTCATAGCAACTGATTCTTTAGACGTTTTATAATCCCAGTTGCGTAATTCTTCTATAGGTGCACCTAGTTCTTTAGTTCTATTAATTTTATCATAGGCTTGGACTAATCCTGGAATTAACACTTCAAAGGCAGGAAGATAAGAATCGTGTGCCAATTCTATTACAGAATCTAAAGTGTAATCTTTGTTCTTAGATAATAAATCTATAGCATGAACACCTCTGTAATTTTCACGATTTAAAGACATATAATTAGGATAATCTTCAACTTTGGGACTAAACTCTGCTGCAGCTGTGAATGGGGTAGAGTTACAGTTTTGCAACCATCCATTTTCTGGATTTAAAAGCGTGATATGCTCATCTACTTCATGTAAGCCTTGCCAATCTGATTTTGGATTACTGCCATCTACTGGTTGACGATAATTAAATGCTGTATCACGTTTTGGAATAAAGTTACCATGGAAATACCCAATATTACCTTCTGCATCAGCGTAAACTGTATTGTTAGAGGAATTGGTTTTTATATCCATCATTTTTCTAAAACCTTTATAGCCATCTTGCTTTGTACGTATATAAGATTGTTCTAAAGCTTTGACTGGCTCCCACATCATAGCTGTAGCAATCCATTTGCCATCTTTACTTTGTGTAATAGGCCCGTGATGTGTTCTGTAAAACGGAAATGTTTTAGATTTCATCTCATCACCATCTTTATAATTTAAAGTGGTCTCTAAAACTTGTACTTCTCTTAATTCTTCACCATAACGGTACATTAATTTATCATCAATTTTAATTAAGTCTTCTGCAAATTCATCAATAACATCTGTATATGTTGATGTATGCATCCAACCTGTTTTTTCATTGAATCCTTGATAAACAAAGAATTGTCCCCAAGTTACTGCACCATATGCATTTAACCCTTCCTGACTAACCACATGAACTTCGCCACGAAAAAAGAACGATGTATGCGGATTGATTAATAGAATTGGGTTGCCAGATTTGGTCAATTTTCCAGAAATAGCTATGCCATTTGAACCAGATGGTTCAGCTTCAGCTTTTTCTTGCATTTCTTTTTTAACTTCAAATTGATTGATGTCTGTACCTTCATAAAATGCTTTTAAGCTTCTAGTAGAAACACGTTCTATATCGCCACCAATAGAACCTTCAGAAAAATACATTGGCATCCATGGTTCAAACTTTGTTATGAGTTTTGGTTTTACTTCAGGATGCGTATATAAATAATAATTAATCCCATCTGCAAAAGCATTGCATAATTCTTTTAACCAATCCGGACTTTTATCATAATTAGCTTTTGCTTCATCCTCAGTCATAAATAATTTAGCTCTTAAATCACTGTAAATTGCTGATTTACCTTCAACTTCTGCTAATCGACCCGTTGCCCATATGTAATTTTGTTCTACGCGATTAAAATCATCTTCACATTGCGCATACAATAAACCAAATACGGCCTCGGCATCTGTTTTACCATACACATGTGGTACACCATAATTATCTCTTATTATAGTAACATTTTCAGCAGTATCCTTCCAACGGTCTAATTCAGAATTAGAAGAATTGTCTGACTTACAAGAAAAAAGAGCTATAAAAACAATGAATATGAAATTGCGCATGATGTTTTTTTTGTGAAAATAAGATTAAATCGTCAAAGCTAAAAACAAGACTATCAAAATAGATTTTTTGATTATCTTGTAAGTCTTTCAAACCACCAACACAACAAGCATGAAATCAATCACTAAGTTTACGCTTTTACTTTTCATTTTTTTTATTACTTATAGTTCTGTATGCCAAACTGGTATAGTAGATAAGTTATCGGAAATTGCGATTATTGATCAGAAGGTTATGATGCCTATGCGAGACGGTATTCGATTGGCTACAGATATTTATAGACCAAAAACAAAAGACAAAGTTCCTATTATCTTTTCGAGGACACCTTATAATTTTAACTCATGGGTTGATGGAGAAGAGAGAACGAGGACAGCAGAGAGGGCTTATGAAGCCGTTAAACGCGGTTATGCATATGTTGTACAAAATGAACGTGGTCGTTATTTCTCTGAAGGTGAATGGGATATTTTGGGTGTACCATTAACCGATGGCTACGATGCATTTACTTGGATGAAAGACCAATCATGGTCTAACGGAAAGATAGGTACTTTAGGATGCTCATCAACAGCAGAGTGGCAAATGGCAGTAGCAGCTTTAGACCATCCATCTCATGCTGCAATGGTTCCGCAAAGTTACGGAGCTGGTGTTGGCAAAGTAGGTGAATTCTTTGAACAAGGCAACTGGTATAGAGGTGGTGTTGAACAAATGCTATTTTTTTCATGGTTATATGGCGTTGAGCACGATAAATTTAAACCTAGAATACCTGCTGGAGCAACACAAGAAGATTTAATAAGAATTTCTAGATTTTATGATTTAGACCCAGAAAATCCGCGTGTTGATATGGAAAAAGCTTTTAAACATTTACCGATTCAAGATATCCTAAAAAACATTAATGGTAAGCGTGAAATATTTGACAAAATGGTTCGCCGCAAACCAAATGATAAAGGCTGGTATGATGGAGGACTTTACCATGATAATATGGATTTTGGTGTGCCAAGTTTTTGGTTTGCTTCATGGTATGATGTCTCTATAAGTCCTAATTTGGCTTTATTTAATCATGTAAGAAACAATGCAAAAGATGCTGAAGTAAGAGATAACCAATATATGGTTATTGCTCCAGTTTTACATTGTAGTTACACAAGAGCCACAGAGAATACTATTGTTGGAGAGCGAAATATTGGTGATGCTAGACTAAATTATGATGAACAAATATATGCATGGTTCGATTTTTGGCTAAAAGGAGAGAATACAAGTTTTAAAGAAAACACCCCAAAAGTGCAGTATTATACTATGGGTAGTAATACTTGGCAATCTTCAGACCAATGGCCACCTGAAAATACAGAATTAGTCACTTACTATTTAAATAGTGATGGTGATGCCAATAGTCTTTATGGTGATGGTGAATTAACTACAACAGTACCTAATAAAGATAATCCAGATAGTTTTACTTATGATCCAATGAATCCTGTCACTTCTTACGGCGGTAATGTTTGTTGTACAGGCAATGCCGTACAAGGCGGTGCTTTTGACCAACGCGTTATGGAAACAAGAAATGACATTTTGGTTTACACAACAGATGTTTTAAAGGAAGGCGTTGAAATTACAGGTTTTATAGAAAGTACACTCTATGTTTCTTCTGACGTTAAGGATACAGATTTTACGATTAAACTTATAGATGTGTATCCTGATGGAACCGCTTATAATCTTGATGAAACCATACAAAGGGTAAGGTACCGTGAAGGCTATACTAAAGAAGTGTTTATGGAGAAAGGTAATGTGTATAAAGTAGATTTAACACCAATGTCTACAAGTAATTACTTTAAGAAAGGGCATCGCATACGTGTAGAAATATCTAGTAGTAATTTTCCTAGGTTTGCAAGAAATCTAAATACTGGAGGGAATAATTACGATGAGTCAGAAGGTGTTATTGCTCATAATAAAGTACATCATTCAAATAAATACCCTTCTCATATAAAATTGCCTGTTAAACAATAAAAACAACATCTATTAATTTAATATTATGAAGCATTTAATTGTAATCTTAATCACCTTGTTTAGTATAAAAATATACTCACAAAAAAAAGTGTTACAACATGACGATAAAGGTTTGTGGAATGGCATTAAAAATGTAAGTATTTCAAATAATGGAGATTATGTCGCCTATGCCATAGAAAAAGGAGAAAAAGACCAGTCTATTCAATTAAAATCAATTGAAGGTAATTCCATATTCTCTCAAGAGAGAACTAAGAGAGGTAATTTTAGTTATGATTCTAAATTCTTAGCTTTTCATATAACTTCATGGAAAGATAGTATCAAAGAACTAAAACGCCGAAAAATTAAGAAGAAAGATTTACCAAAGGATACCTTGGCTATTTATGATATAACATCTAAGTCACTTACAAAAATACCCAATATAAAATCGTTCGCACTTCCAAAAAAATGGTCTTCAATAATACTATACCAACTAGAAGCTATTAAAAAGAAAAAAGACACTTCAACAAAAAAGAAAGTTGATTCCTTAAAAACAAAGCAGAAGCTAAAGAAAGTAAGCAAAGATAATGGGTATCATATGGTTGTCAGATACTTAGCGAGCAGTAAAGAAGACACATTAAAATATGTTACAAATTACAAAATTGCAGAGGAAGGAAAATTCATAGTCTATTCAACTACAGGTATTAAAGATAAATTAGATGCGGGTGTATACATGTATGATGTTATTAGTGGTGAATCTAAATCTATTTATAGCACACATGCTAAATCAAAATTTCAACAACTTGGGATTAGTAAAACAGGAGAAAAAACAGCCTTTGTCGTCGATACAGACACAACCAAAGCGCTTATTCGTCAGCCAAAATTATACCTATGGGAATCAGGACAAAATTCAGCGAGTTTAATAGTCGATTCTTTAAAACGACCTAATGACTTATTGGTTTCTGGTGATGAAGTACTAGCATTTTCTAAAAATGAAAGTCGTTTATTTTTTGGATTACGACCTACACCTATAGTAAAAGACACTACTTTATTAGATGAGGAAATCGTTAATGTTGAAGTATGGACTTATAACGAACCTAGATTATATACTGTACAAGAACTTAATGTTAATAACGATAAGAAAAAATCCTTTTTGAGTCTTTATGATTTAAACACAAAAAAGATGACTCAAATATCTAATACAGATTATGACATGTCTCGTATTGCAGATGAAGGTGACACAGAATATGCAGTAATTGGTAATATGACACCATATCAATTACAAAGTCAGTGGACAGCTCAACAACCTATTGATGCTAAACTTGTAAACTTAACTAATGGACAAGAACGTAACTTAGCTACTAAATTATATGGACTTAACGGCTTAAGTCCAAAGGGCAAATATGCTTATGGATATAGCCGAAAAGACAGCACATGGTACACATATAATTTAGAATCATTAAAGTACACAGCTCTTACAAAAAACAAATTATTTTACACTGAAGAGAATGATTATCCAAACGACCCGTATTCTTATGGAATAGCTGGTTGGACCGATGATGATAAACATGTTCTGATTTATGACCGTTATGATATTTGGAGTTTTAATCCTGAAACAGGCACATCAGAACGCTTAACCAATGGTAGAGTTAATAAAACTGTATACCGCTATATTAGATTAGATAATGAAGAAGAGTCAATACCTTCTAATAGTAAGTGGTTACTAAGTACATTTAATGAAACTAATAAGTATTCAGGTTTCTTTAGTTACGATGCTAAACAGAAAAAAGGAAAAACAGTTTTAGAAGGACCTTATAGATACGGGAGACCTCGTTTAGCTCAAAATGACAAAGATAAACGTGTTATTTTTACTAAAGAATCATTTACAGAATTTCCAAATCTTTGGAGCTCTGACCTGTCTTTTAATTCTGCTAAGCAAATTACAGATGTTAATCCGCAACAATCTGATTATAATTGGGGTACTGCAGAAATGGTAGAATGGACTTCTTTAGATGGTATTCCTCTTAAAGGTATGCTAATAAAGCCAGAGAATTTTGACCCTAATAAAAAATACCCAATGATTGTAAATTTTTACGAGAAAAGCTCTGATGGGTTATATAGACATCGCGCGCCTACTTATGGTCGTAGTACTATAAATTATAGCTATTATGCGAGCCAAGGTTATCTTATTTTTAATCCAGACGTACATTACCGCATTGGGTATCCTGGAGAAAGTGCTCTTAATTGTGTAGTTCCTGGTGTCACAGCATTAATTGAGAAAGGATTTGTAGATAAAGATAATATTGGTGTTCAAGGTCATAGTTGGGGTGGTTATCAAATCGCCTATTTAGTAACCAAAACGGATATTTTTAAAGCTGCTGAATCTGGAGCACCGGTTCCTAATATGATTAGTGCCTATGGCGGAATAAGATGGTGGACAGGTTTGAGTAGACAGTTCCAGTATGAGCATACACAGAGTAGAATAGGAGGTACGCCTTGGGAATATCCACAGCGCTATATCGAAAATTCACCAATATTTAATATTGATAAGATTAATACACCACTATTAATTATGCATAATGATGCCGATGGTCATGTGCCATGGTATCAAGGCATTGAATTTTTTGTATCGCTAAGACGTTTAGGTAAACCATCGTGGTTTTTAAATTACAATGGCGAACCACATTGGCCTTTAAAATGGCAAAATCGAATAGATTTTAATTTAAGAATGTCACAATTTTTTGACTATTATCTAAAAGGAAAAGCCAAACCTGTTTGGATGGAGCGGGGTGTGCCAGCTTTAGAAAAGGGTATTAACCAGGGATATGAATTAATAGATGAGAATTAAGTTATTAGAGTTCTAAAACTAATTTTTGGCCTATACGAAGTGTAGATGATTTTCGAATAGCATTTGTCTTGCAGATAGATGCTATCGAAACATTATTTCGTTTAGAAATTCGAGATAAAGTATCTCCAGACCTAACAACATATATTTTCTTTGTTTTTATCAAACTAGCTAAAGCTTCTTTCTCAGTAATGTAAAGCTTTAGTTTTGGTTTTTTTCTAGAGCTATAAAATGCTGCTCGCGTCCACTCTCTAGTCACCCATATATCCTCTGCTCTAATCTTGTTATCTTCAGAAAATTCGAATAAATATTCAGGATGTATGTATTGACCTCTGTAACTTGTAACGAGGTGTAAATGACTTCCTGTAGAACGTCCTGTACTTCCACCTTTTCCTAAAAATTGCCCTTTTTTTATGGTATCATTTGGTTTTACCGATATACGCGATAAATGCGCATAGGCAGTTTCCAAACCATTGTAATGTCTAACAACAACAACTTTACCATGACCACTACTATATCTGGCAAAACGTACAATACCGTCTAAAACACTTACAACACTATCGCCAGTAATTAAATCTATATCTATACCACGATGTGCTCTACCATAACGCCAACCATATCTAGAGGTTACTACCTTATTTCTTTTAATTGGCGATGTAAAGGTTGAATCTTGAAATTGAATATTAAAAGGGAACTTAACAACTTCGTTTTTATAGGGGTTAAATACTGTTGTATCCCAAAACTCTGACTTAATATCTACGCTAGTTTCAGTATTAACAATAGGTATTACTATCTCTTGGGAAGAACTTCCTTTTTCAAGATTAGACTCTAAGACTATTCGCAATGAGTCTTGATTAGTAGTTTGCGAATAGGTAAAAGCAGATAAGCTTAATAGAAATGATACAAAAAGGCGTCTCATTAATTTACTTTGATTGATGCGCAAATGTAAACGATAAATAGAGAATATTATTATTCGCTAATAAAATATTAACACATTGAATCTAAGGTTTTATCTATATTTCCAATATTTGCGAGCACCAGTAGTACATGCACAATTACTAGAATTTTGCAAGAAATCTATACCAACAGTTACCATATGTGTGCCTGAGTTATAAGCTGCTAAATCGTTAATCGTAATTTGATAAGAATATGCAAAATAAAACTTGTTCATCATTATACCTGCCATTGGACCAATATTTAATGGCTTAAGAATCTGGTCATTTAAAAAACGATAAGATGCACCTATCCAATAGTAATCACCTTCTCGATTGGTAAACTTTCTATACTTAAAATTAATGTCTGTACTAGAACGACCGTCACTATTAAATCGTTGGTAAAATACTGATGGTTCATACTCAATCCTTCTATTCTGAGGATTACTTATGACTAAACCTGAATATGCTTGAAAGTTTAATAAACTATTTGGCTCTTCACCTAAAAATGGATTTACATCTTTTTCTAATAAATTATTAGCATTAAAACTAAAGAAGAAATTTTTGTATCGATATAAGAACCCAACATCAAAGTTATTATTACTCTGCGCTCTATCATCAATAATATTAGGATCTACAATAGGAATATCTGGTGTAGGTTGAAAATTTTCAATATCAATTCTAAAACTATTAATATTATATGAAATTCCAAGAGACAAATATTGCTTTGACTTATAGTCAATGGTTAGGTGATGCGCAAAAGAAAATTTAACACCTTTCTGTCTGGTATTCCCATTTTTATCATTGTAGGCACTCACACCAATCCCAGAACGGTTAGAAATTCTAAAGTCGGCATAAAGTGCTTGATTATCTGGTGCGCCTTTAATGCCAACCCATTGGGTTAATCCATTAGCTCTAATTCTCATATTATCACCAATACCTGCAAATGTTGGAGAAATAACAAATTCATTATCCGCCAAGTATTGCGTAAATACTGGTAAATTTAATTCTTGCGCATGATTATAATATGCAAAGATAAGTAGTAGGTATAGTATGTATTTTTTCATTTGGGGTCAGTTTTAGTTGATTTAGGGCATTATCTATAGAGGGTAAAATGTCCTACAAAAGAACGTGAAACAGTATCGTCGTTTGGTCTTACAACATACCAATAATCACCTGTAGGTAATTCGGTACCATTGTATCGACCATCCCAGAATTCGCCTGCTCTTAAAGTTGCAACTTTACGTCCATAGCGGTCAAAAATGTCGAATTCTAAATTTGGATAGTTAGTAATACAACCAGGAGCCCAAGTATCTGTGATACCATCACCATTAGGTGAAAAATAATTTGGTATACAAATCTCAATAAATTCTCTTTCAACTTGAGCAACCGCAGAACATCCATTAGAATCTGTTACAGTTACAGTAAAAATGCCAGAAAATTCAATAGTGTAGGTATTCTCTTGATTAACGTTTTCTTCATTAAATGTAAATGTATAGTCTCCAGTTCCTCCAGAAGCATTAGCTACAATTTGATTAAGTTCTTCTCCCTCAGTAAGGTTAAGAGTTACAGGTTCATAATCGGTCATATCAAATAGTTCTGTAATTTGTTCACAACCATTTGTATGTCTCACAGTAATATAATTATCTGCTCTTACAGGAATATTTGTAAATACGTTACTTGCTTGATATGGGCCACCATTCAACGAAAAGTCTAATTCAGACATATCATCGATAGATGCATCGACAAGTACTGTAACTGAGTTTACTTGCGCATTTTGTTCACAATCGTAAGCAATCTCAATTTGTGGGTTTATTAAAACAGATTCTGGGAACGTTATATTCCATTCTGTTTCACAACCTTCAGCATCTCTTACAAATACAATATGGTCACCACCATTTAGATTTGTAAAATCAAATAACACTTGGTCTATAGCTCCTGTAGTATAAGGGCCATCATAATCATCTAAACTTATACTATACGGTAAAGTTCCTCCTGATAATTCAATACTAAACTCACCATTAGAATCACCGTCACAAACCTCAGGTAAAATCGAATTAGGCACCAAACTCAATATTACCTGTTCTGGTTCTGTGACAGTTTCTGTAAAGGTTAAAAAACAACCTAACTCATCTTGTACAATTATTTGATAGTCTCCTGGCTCAAGGTTTTCGAATATGTTATTATCAAAAAACTGATTTAACTGTGGAGAGATAGCATATTTAATGATCCCAGTACCACCAGTTGCATTAATCTCTATAGCACCATCATTTGTGCCTGCACAAGTTGTATTTGTTATATTTAAATTAGCTTCAAGTATAGTACTTGGTTCTGTAATAGTTATTGTTGAAGTCGTTTCAGAACAATCACCACTTTCAACAGAAACTACATAGTTTCCAGCAGTCAATTCTGTGAAATAACCAGGTGTATTCTGTGTCGCATTTATTGTATTACCCGCAGTATCTTCTAAAGTATATACGTAGTTTCCTAATCCTCCAAAAGCTGTTGCTGTTATACTTCCCGAATTATCACCAGCACAATTAATTGTTGGGTTTGTTGAAGCTAGTTCAATCGTTAAGTCTTGTAGTGGGTCGATTGTGATTTCATTTGACACCTCAGCAATACAGTTATTCTCATCTCTAACATAGTATGAATATGTACCAACAGGAACATCAAATGTTGTTGAACTTGTAAAGGTTCCTATAACAGTAGAAAAAGCACTATCGGTACTGTACGAATAAAGTCCTGTTCCTCCTGAAGCACTTAAGGTTAAGGTAGACTCAGTAAAACATGTTTGTGAACTTGCTTTAACTAAACTTGCTTCAATAGCAGTAGGCTCATCAATTGTAATATCTAATGAGGTTAATTCACAATTAAGACCATCAGTTATTGTTACTGAATATGTGCCAGCACCAATATTATCAAAAACAGGAGACGTTTGTGGTCCAGAAGTAGATGCAACTGGTGCAATGGTATTCAAGGTATAGCTATAATTACTGCCTTGTCCGCCAGCTACGTTAGTAATTGTAATCGAAGCATTAGTATCTCCAAAACATGATACTAATGTTGTACTTGGTGTAAATGTTGCTGTTATTGGTGTTGGTTCAATTAAAACAATAGTTTCAGAAACTATACAACCTTGCGCATCTCTAACATTCACCGTATAGTTACCCGCAGATAAATCTGTAAACGTTCCATTTGGTGAATATGCTACAGTAGCATCACCCGTTAATTCATATTCATAATCACCCCAACCACCATTGGCTGTAGCAGTTATAGTGCCTTCATTATTGGTACAAGATACATTAGATGTTTCTGTAACATCAAGCATTAATATTGCTGAAGGAGAATTAATAATAACTTCAGATGTCGATGAACAAAATGGATTATCAGTTTGAGTAATAGTTACTGAGTAGGTACCAGAAGTTAAACCACTAACCGTTAGCGGATTTGTTGATGTATTTGCAGAAACAACTCCAAAAACTGAAGCATTTGTATTATCTAATACTTCATACGTATACGCTCCTGAAAAGTTTGTTATATCAATAGCAAATGTACCGTCATTATCTGTAAAACAAGTTACAGAAGTTGGTGTTAATGTAAATATTGGCGAGATGGCCTCAGGTAAGTTAACTGAAACAGTATCTATACAACCTGTAACTGTGTCGGTAATGCTAATATCGTATAACCCGAAAGGTACTCCCGTAATTGTGTTACCACTAATATTTACTGAAGGAGCACTAGGTAGAATAGTATAGGTATAACTACCAGAACCACCAGTTGGCGTAAGCGTGATTTCTCCATCATCATTATTACATGTTGGAAATGCAGTTATGCTAGGACTAAACTCCAATACTGGTAAAATATCTAAAGACACCAAATTTCCACAGCCATTAGCGTCAGTAATTTCAACAGTATGGTTACCAGTTGCTAAGTTTGAAATTGTAAAAGGAAAGCTTTGTGTTTGAAAAACTCCTCCATCAATACTTACACTATATGGTGCAATACCAGGAGATATTAAATCAACATCAATTTGAAATGTGCCGTCTACAGCAACACAATCATTATTTATAGTGGCAGAAATAACAGGACTATCATCCATTGGTAATAGAGTAGCCGTACTTGAAACTATACACCCAAAAGCATCTAAAACATGAATATAATAGGTGTTTGCATCAAGATTAAATGTCCCTGAAGCTACCCAACCTGTATCTGTAGCTAGTGGTGCAATAGCAGTTGTTGTTGCTTGGTATAGATATGGAGCAGTACCATTCTGCCCTACAGCAGAGATAACACCAGAATTTGCATTACAATTCGCATTCTGATTCACGGATACATTTAAATTTAATGGAAATGCTGATTCTGTAATATTAAATGGTGTTGTTACTATACCACACCCAGCATTAGGTCCTGATGTCTCAGTTATGGATACAAAATAGTTACCAAACGCTAATGGTCCTAAATTAGAAATATCGAGATTTCCTAGAGCTGGAACACTTCCTGTACCAGTAATACCTGTTGAAACTAAAGATAAAGAATTGAAAACCTCGTAGCTTATAGTTACTGCATTAGTTTCAGGATTAGTAATTGTGAAAGAAACATTACCGTCATTGCTGCCAGTACACGTAATATTGTTTGAGCTTACAGCTGTTGCTGTTATTGTTGCATTAGTAGGAATTGGAGCTGTTGCACTTTCAAAATAAGTACATCCCGTAGCTTCGTCATATACAATAAATGTATAAACGATACCTGTTGTTAATCCTGTAAAAATTGTTCCACCAGAACCTGGAGTAGATTCAGCTTGCCATGGTCCTCCTGGTAATGCAGGAGCAGGGGCAGGAGGTGCAGGAATCGTCCCATCATAAATCGCAAAGAAAAAAGGTCCTGAACTTGCAAGAGTTGTACTGACCGTAACTTCTACTTGGCCTCCTGTAATACAGTCAGTAGTCGCATTTATTGCGATATCTAAATCATCTGGAGGTGAAGCCACTAATACATCTTGAACTAAAACCGAACAACCGTTGGCGTCAACTACATTAATCTGGTATAATCCAAAATCAACCACATCGAAGGCTACTGATGTAGATCCCGTTGCATTTAACTCTGAATTTGAATAGCCATTAGTTCCTGTTACAAAGTAATTGTAAGGCGCTGTTCCGCCTGTAACAGCATCAACAATAACAGAACCTTGAGAAACTCCCGAAGCTGTGCACGAAATATCTACCGTGCTAAAGTCAACATTTATAGCATCTGGTTCTGTTATAGTTGTTGTTTGAGTATCTGTACAAGAATTAGCATCTGTAATAGTTACTGAATAATCACCAGCGGGTAAACTTGTCGTCTGACTTCCATAATTAGTACCTGTAGACGTATTAACAACTGTAATTGTAAATGGAGCTGTACCAACAGTGGTATCAATAGTAATATCTATTGCACC
>CAZBMY010000005.1:0-9092 GCA_964492855.1 uncultured Flavobacteriaceae bacterium | reverse complement strand
TAAAACTACATTTACTGTAGTTGTTGGTAATGGGGCTACAGTATACGATTCTGAATACTCACAACCATTTTCATCTCTTACCTGAAAAACATAAGTACCTGGTTCTAAACCACTAAAAGAATTAGAAGTTTGATAAGCTGTTGCAGCTAAAGCTGGCGCTATAATTTGATATTCTAATGTTCCTGTACCACCTATTGTATTCGTAATTGATATTGTAGTGGTATTAGTTGGACAGTCTATCGGTGTGTTACTAAACTCTAAATCTGTTGGTGGATTTGTTGGTGCAATCGTAATTTGATTTGTTACGGATGTACAGTCATTATCATCTTGAATAGATATTGTGTATGTCCCTGCGTCTAATCCTGAAAAACTATTCCCCGATTGAAAGTTTACACCATCAATACTATACATGTAAGGTGCTGAGCCACCAGAAACAGAAGTTATGGTTATAAGACCACTACTTGTACAAGTTAAGGTTGACGTTAACTCTGCTGAAGCAGTAATCGGAGGATTTTCAGTTATAGTTACTGTTTGGGGATTTGTTGTACAAATAGTGCCACCAAAACTATATTCTATTACCACGTCATAATCCCCAGCTGATAATCCAGAAAATACTGGAGCATTTGAGAATGTTGCCCCACCATCAATACTATAACGCATAGCATTTCCATTTGCATTATTTACTGTAATCGTAATATTTCCGTTAGATTCGCCTGGACATAAAATATCTGATGTATCTACAGTAAAATCAGGAGGAAGTACAACATCAACAGTAATTGATGTTGTTGCAGTACAGTTATTAGAATCAATAACTGTGATATCATATGTACCTGGAGCAGTAACTGTATATTCTGGTACGGTTTGAAAGTCAGTAGTACTATTTATAAAATAGAAATATGGAGCAGTACCACCTTCAGGATAAATAGTTATTTCTCCATCTGTACATGTTAACGGTGTTGTTAAAGCTGCAGTTACAGTTAATAAAGGTGGTTCTACTATAGTTACATCTTCTGAGAATGTACAACCATCTTCAGTAGAAGCGGTTACAGTATAAGTTCCTGTATTAAGATTTTCAAATAAATAGGTGTTTTCTATAATTGGTCCAACACTATTAACCAAAGTTCCATTTTGGAATATTTCAAAAGTATATTGTGGCTCTACGTCATTAGCAGACACTTGTACACTTCCTAAATCACCATTACAAAATGGTTGCGTAACCACCGTAGATACTGTAAAGTCTCGAGCTCGTATTTGTACATCTGGTACAGTAAAAATACAAGGGTTAGTATCAATTCCTATTTGTCTAATGTAAACGGTATATGTTCCTGGGGTTGTAACAGTAAACACATTACTTCCTTGAAACGTAACACCATCTAAACTGTATTCGTATCCAGATGGTACATCATTTACTGTAATACTGCCAGGTGTTGTACAAATAATATCTTCAGAAACTACTGAAGGGTTAAGAATATTTTCATAAACATTAAAATAAAACTGAACAAAGCAACCGCCTTGGTAATTAATCGTTAATCGAAACTGACCAGCTGAATCGGCAAGAAAATCTTGACCCGTAGCAACTTCATTCCATGAGCAAGAACTATCTTCATTAGCACAATCACTGTCTGCAACAGCAGGACAACTAGATTCGTCTAATTGTTCCCAGATTATAGATGATGCACCAGATATATCTGTATCAATATTTACAAAATCCTCAGCACCACACAAATAAATATTAGGTAAAGGTTTACCATCATTTGGGCAAATAACTACTTCGTCTGCAAAAGGTATAACGGGGTTAGTTGTATTACCTCCAAATAATTCTACATTATACTGTTGTACAATAGATTGACATGGTGCAATTGCTGTATTAAAAGAGTAGTAAGTACCTGTATCACTTACTGTAATCGTCTGCGTATTTCCAATAACAGGAGATCCTGTTGGGCTCGTAGACCATGAATATGAATCATATCCGTTAGCAGCAGTTAAATCTAGTGTCGAACCACAAAGGATTTGGTCATATACAAACGTACAATCTAAATTAACTAAGAAGTTTGTGGCTTGTGGCGTTAATAAACAGCCTGTATTGCTGTTGACACTTGGGTCATCACTAATTTCAAACGTTGGGTTAAAAAACCCATTGTATGTTGCAAAGGCTTGGTTATTAATAATATTAGAACATGCGTCAGCCAACTGTTGACAAGAATCTACTGTTTGCACCTCTATACGAATTTCGTATCGTGGTGCGTCTTCTACAACTAAATAGTCTTCTATATCAAAAATTAACTCTCGAGTTGTAGGGTCATAACTGTTTACTGTAACACCCGGAGGTAATACTAAGTCTGTAGGATGGTTATATATAATATTTATAGGAAGGACATCTCTAATTTGAAGATTAGTAGCGTTATCGTTTCCTGTGTTTTGAAATCCAATCACATAATTCAATGGCGTAGATAAACCAACACCTTGTCCACCAATATCGTTTCCTGAATCATCCTCTACAATTTTTGTTAGAACGACATCTGGTTCAATAATTTCTACGGCAAATGCAAAGAAATATGGGAAATACGTATCACCTTCGGTTTCTAAAGTTATTGTACCAGAGGTGGCATCATTAGCAATAACACTATTGCCAGGATTAGGCACAGCTATGACTCCAGTATCAAAACCAAGGGTATTAGTACTATTAGGCACTCTATTGTTTACTGGTAAAGCACTTAATTGCGTTACAGAACTATTAAAGAAGTTTGTCTCTGGCCGATCTGCTGTCGATAAATTTATTCCATTTAGTTTTAATTGATCTCCTAAGATTGGACTATCGCCTTCAAGTGTTGCGAAAGCAAAGTTAGCTCTAACCGGAGCAGGAGCAGGGACAGTTCTAAAACCGTTAACCGGTATATCTAATGCAGGATTATTACCCGGTACGCTAATAGCACTAAAACCATCAAAACTTGTAATAGATTTACCAGGTAACGTAGGGTCTTCATATACAACAAAAAGTGACCAACCTGCAGATTGACCTGTACCGTTAAATGGGTCAAAATTTGCAGTTTCTCCGACTCCTGATGACACATTTGCAACAGTATATGTGCCTAAATCTGCTCCAGACCCAAAACTTGTTACTATATCCGTTACATCAGCAAAACACGCATATGAAAAACTATCACCACCATCAACAGAACTTCCGTTAGCATCATAAATAATTGTTCCTGTAATATCATTATATCCACCTGTTGGCCCACTAAACCTAACATTAGTAATTGGTTCATTACCTGGATTGACCGCACCCCAATACAGTCCTGCATAAATGATTTGATAACAATTTGGATTTGGAATATCTAAATCCGCACTCGAAGAACTAAATGTACTTGCGTCACCATCAATATCAATATACTGCATATTAACATTATGATTGAAAATTGAATTGTCGTTAAACGCATTATTGTCTGGTCCTAAAATATTATTACCAATTAAAACAATATCACCCTTTAAATCTTGATTAAACCTAGGCGTAAAGGGAACATAATTTTGTGCATATGTACTTAGTCCTATAAAAAGAATACTAATTATAGTGGCTATCTTGGAAAAAGTAGGTTTTTTCATGATATATATAGTTTTGTGTTTTTTTACCTATTTAGTTTGGGGCGTCCTAGATAAAGAATACACTTCGTAATTGATTCTATTTTTCTATTTTTCTATTTTGATGATTGACATATTAGTATTATATGATGTATTTCCTTTTGCTTTTAAAGCTGTATTAGCTTCTTGAATGCTTCCAAATTTCTTCTGATAGATGTAATACTGACTTGTATTAACATCGTAGAAGAATTCTATATCATTAACTCCAGAAGCAATGGCTTTTGTTAAAAATTCATTTCGCTTGTCTGTATCTGTATGCACTGCCAATACTAGGTAATAGCCTGTATCCACATTGGTTACATTTTTAAGTATTTGAATATTGTTACTTTGCTGTATTCCAAAATCAAAATCTTCAGATGTTATAGGAGTAGCACTTAATTGAGTTACTTTTTTAAGATTATCTAATGTTGCTCTGTCTTGGTTGTAACGTTCTTCTTCATTATCAAATTCTGCACGTTTTATTCGACGACGCTTTTCAAATTCAATACCTGCCTGAATGTCTTCTAATCGTTTTTCAAGATTTATCTTAATATCGTTAGCATTTTTTTGTTCTGTTTTTAATTGTGTTAATTGCTTTTTGTAATACAGCATCACAACCTCATTTACAATGGTGTCAGCTTCATATAAATCTTCATAAAGTTCTTCTAATTCTTTTATTTTTTTATCACGAGATATTATTGTTTCATCAAGCCCTGTTTTTATAGCTCGTAATGCTTCGTTTTGCTTTGTAACACTCTTAAATGGTTTTGGTTGCACCGCAATACCTTGCTCACTTAAATCATTTTCTTCTTTTAAATCTTTTAAATCTTGATTTTTGTCTTCTACAGCTTTGTTGTATTGGTCAAGAAGCTCTTGTTGTTTTAGTTTTTCTTGTTCTGCTACTTGTACCAAGCTCTGCATAGCTTTGCCTGTCTCATCAGTTGGGTTAGTTATTAATTCTTTATCAGCATTCTCCTTGTCTTCTTCAGCTTTAATCTTGGCAGCCTCAGCAATAGCTATTTGTTCGTCTTGTTCCTTTTTTAATCGTTCTGCTTCTATACGTTTAGCCTCGTTTTCTGCTTCAAGTTTTGCTTTAGCTTCTGCTTCTTTTCGTGCAATTTCTATAGCTTGCTTCTCTGCTTCAAGACGTTGTTGTTCTTTTTGTTTTTCTATGGCTATACGATTAGCTTCCTGTTGTGCTTTCTCTCTAGCAATACGCTCTGCTTCTAATTTTTCCTTTCTTGTATCTTCAATCTTTTTCTCAGCGGCTAGTTGTTCTTTACGCTCTTTTTCTACCTGTGCTTGTTTTAATTTTTCTAATCGTTTAGCTTCAAGCTTTGCAGCTTCCTGTTCTTTAATTTTTGCTGCAGCTTCTGCTTTTAATTTTATATCAGCCTCGCGTTTTGCTTTATCTTCAGTATCACTTTGTTTAACTGGTGTTACAGTTTCTTTCTTAGGTTTACTAGACTTTACAATGCGTCGCTTTGGTTTTTTATCTGTTGAAATTAAACCAGAAACTTCATCCTGTCGTGTATAATCAAAATAGCGTTTGTTTTTAAAGCGGTAAGCTAAAGTAACATCGTGTGAGGGTCCAAAATCTACTAAATCACCAAATGCCGTTTCAAAATTATACTCAATGGCAATTTCCTTTGTAATATTTACACCTACACCGGCCGAAGCACCATAGCGGGTATTATAACCAGCCTGAAACCAAATTCCTTTTGGTACATATAGCATAGCATTAGCAGACAATATCGTTTCATCTTCTGTAAACTCAGTACGCAATAAACCCGAAAAACGACTATCATTAAAAAATCCACGACTAGACATATAACCCGTATACATCATATGTGCTTGTATGCCTTGATTAGGGTCATCTTCTAATACCTCCGAAGATGTGAAATTGTAGGCTACAACATTATTGATAGCAACACCAAAATCGAAAAATGTTGTGCCATAATTAATACCGGGACTAACCGTTAGTAAGAAGTTAGATGGTATATTTTGTAATGATGGGTCTGGGAAATTGGTAACTACATTGCCCTCATTAATACCGCTACTATATGCACCAATATTTAATCCAAACGTTAAATTGCTATCTCTATTTAATTGTGCATTGTAGGCAAAGTTTACTACACCTCCAAATGTTGTTAATACACCAAAATTTTGTTGAAACACAGACAGTCCTGCCCCAATATTCTCAGCAAAACGCCCCGAATAACTCGCTACATAGGTTAGTGGTGCATCTTCAAATTGTGTCCACTCCCTTTTATTATAGATACTCAAAAACTTATGTTGCTCACGAACAAAGCTAAACGTTGGGTTAATTAATGAACGGTTAAACAGTAATGAATTTCTAACAGGAATATCAAAAGACACCACACCATCATCACTCTGTGAGGAGATGACTTGTATAGTACAGATGAATAATAACACTATTAGAATTTTTAATTTCATATTATTTAATTACAGTAATAGACCCTTTTCTGGTGTCCCCATTACTGGTTTCTATGATATAATAAAACACTTTGTTTATGGCTGTTAGCTCTAAGTCATTTTCAGGCCAATTATTTTGATAGTTATTTGTTTGAAATACTTGTTTTCCTTGACTTGTAAAAATTCTAATTGATGTATTAGTACCAGCTACAAATTGCTGAGGTATTATCCATGTATCATTAATGCCATCGTTATTAGGACTGATTAGATTTGGAATATCTGCCACATCTGGGAATTGATCTAGTGCCTCTGTAATACTGAATTGGTATTCAACAGCACTTAAACATCCTGAATTTTCTGTAATTACCACTGCATAATCTCCGAACTCTGACGCGACGAATGAATTGTCATTAGCGCCTGCAATACTATTACCATTATAAAACCACTCGTAGCTTGGGTCGACAGCAGTATCAGAAACTGTTATGGTTAATGTATCACCATCTTCAATAGTGTTTGTTTCATTAATATTTATATCACTTTCAAAAAGTTCACTAACTAGAGAGATTGTGCCCGAAGCTGAACATTGGCCTAAATCAACCTGAACAGAAAACTCTCCAGATTCATTAGTCTGATACATTTGGTCTGTTGCGCCGTCAATAGCATTACCATCTCTAAACCATTGGTAACTATTTCCGCCAATGGTCGTTAGTGTTGTTAAACCTTGTGCAGGACAAAATGGGTTTCCTAAACTCGACACTATTGTTGCATCCGCTTGTCCGTTAGATGCTTCTGTAATTGTAACGCGGTTAGATGCTGAGTCAGATGTACAACTACCATAGTTAGTCTCTACAAAATATGTTCCTTCTGTATCTACAGCTAGAGTAGACCCTTCTGCAACAAATACTGAAGTTGTAGCACTCGTTTCTTTATACCACTTAAATGTTAATGATGGATAGTTTAATGGCGAATCGTTAGTTGATGAACCAGGATTATCTATTGTTAGCAAATAACTACTACCAGTACAATACGCACCTGTAGATACTAAATTATTTATAGTAAATGGAGCATCTTGCAATTTATAATACGCAGCAAACGCAACTGATCGAGAACTCGTAGCTGCAGGTGCTGTACTTTTTATTCGAATGCGGTAATTTTCTCCAGCAGTAGTGGTTGGCAATGAAAAATTTAATGTCGCAGGAGATGTGGTTATTGTCCCAGCCTCAGATGTAGATATTGCTGTGGCATTTGTAAAGTCGCCATCAGCATCTGACAATTCTACAATAAACTGATTAGAGCTTTCTAAGCCTGTATCTGGTGTAAATACAAAGGTAGTCGTATAGGTGTTAAACGAATCACTAGCACAAGCCTGCGTAAATCCTAAGTTTGGTGAACCAATAACTATCTGAGCATTTGTCACACTAGCTATAGCTAGCATGATTACACACATGTAAAAAAGATTACATTTTAAGTTAGAAACCGAGATCATCAAATAGGGATTGTATAGTTATAAATAGGCTATTAGTGTTTTTAAAACTGAAAAGGAAGTATTAATTACTTCCTTATTTTTAAATTAGTCATCATCAAAATCTGTATCTGTAGTAGCAATAATTTTATTGATTCGCAATCTAAAATCAGGATGTCTTTTATTAGAGATATCGATAAAAGTTTCAGAATCTGGACCTTTAGAATACACATTGTTAAAAGCTCGACTACCATACCAACTTTCTAAGTCCTCGTTATTTGAACTATACTTTGTAAAAATATTGCCATTACAATTATTAAAATAGGTACGTTCAAATTTAATTCGCTGAAGATTTTCATTGTCTATTTTGATAGCTTCATCAAAATACACTGCCGGATTAAATCCAGAGATAACACTTTTATCTATTGCGAAAGTGACATCTTTTTTAATATATATTGCTTCTTTAACTAATCCAATTTTTATGTCTGACGCTAAATCTTTACTCACATTAATAAGTGTCATATTACTAGCAAATACATCTGTTTGAGGTTTTGAGAAATCAATATCTTCAGTATCATCATATGATGATACGTATAGACATCTAAATCCATCTGAGCTTGATACATACGGCGAACGTATTGCTAGTGAGTTTGTGATACTAGTCTGTGTACCGTCATTAAATCTATAATCATTACTATTTGATTTGTAAGACACCAATTTTTCAACAACAACATGACCGCCGTTAATACTAAATGAATTGCCTTTGCAATAGCTAACCATAACATTATCTATTACTGTTTCTTCTCCAATTCCGGCTAAAGTTAATCCATTAAAATACCCATAGTTTTTTGTACGCTTACCAGCATATTCAATTCGTACATATCGTAAAATTCCTGAATTGCTTTGCGTATTTTCGCCACCATATTGTAGGTTTTCAAAATTATCTGGTTTTAATCCGTAAGCTATAGTGCTTTCGTTACCCAACTTATTTGTTGGCGCATTACCTAAAATAAATATGCCTCCCCAATCACCTGGCTTTCGTAGCGGTCGGTTAGAGGTGAAGATAATAGGGTCCGTTTGTTCACCTTTAGCTATAATTTTAGACCCGTTGCTAATAGTCAAAGATGCTTTAGTTTTAAAATCCCCAAGAATTACTGTCCCAGGTTCTATTGTTAATGTAGTACTATCAGTTACAAATACATCTCCAAGAAGTAAATAAATATCTCGTTTCTTAAGTGTAATATCTTCGGTAATGTTTCCTGTTAGAATCTGAGTAGGCTCTCCGTAAGAATTATTACTTGGAGAAAACTCTGTCCAAGAGTGTAACCAATTATCAAATCCGATGATTCCTTTTTCTTGCTGAGCAATTAAAGTACTGCTCATTACGAAACATAATAACGCGGTAGATAAGTATTTTTTCATAGTGCCAAGTTTTTTTAGTATTTGGGTATACCAAACATAGGACTAAGACCTATTAAATACAAAAATTATCGATGAAATACACAAATTATTTAGAATTAAAAGAATTTACTTACAAATAATTTGTATAATTAAGAATATCCTAGTCAGAAAATTAAAT
>CAZBMY010000004.1:11643-30451 GCA_964492855.1 uncultured Flavobacteriaceae bacterium | reverse complement strand
TCCATATATTACATATAAGTCCAAATACATGGAGTCTGTGTGGTGGCTCTTAAAGCAGATTTACGATAAAGATTTGTTATACAAAGGCTATACGATACAGCCGTATTCCCCAAAAGCAGGCACAGGATTAAGTTCTCATGAGTTAAATCAACCAGGCACCTATCAAGACGTTACCGATACAACGGTTGTAGCTCAGTTTAAAGCAAATACTAATTCACTACCAGATTTTTTACAAAATGAAGGTGATATCTATTTCTTAGCATGGACAACAACACCTTGGACATTACCAAGTAACACAGCATTAACTGTTGGGCCAAAAATTGATTATGTTTTGGTTGAAACGTATAATCAATACACATTTCAACCAATGAATGTAGTTCTAGCAAAGAGTTTAGTATCTAAGCAGTTTGCAGGAAAATTCAATCAAGTTGAAGAAAAAACAGAATTACTATCATACAATTCCGGAGATAAAAAGATTCCTTTCTATATTGTTAAGGAATTTAAAGGTGCAGATTTAGTAGGGATTACGTACGAACAATTATTAGATTTTGATCTTCAATTTGAGAATAAACAAAACGCCTTTAGAATTATTTCTGGAGATTTTGTAACCACAGAAGATGGAACGGGAATCGTACATACAGCCCCGACTTTTGGAGCAGATGATGCCTTAGTAGCTAAACAAGCGACACCAGAAATACCACCGTTTTTAGTTAAAGATGAAAATGATAATTTGGTGCCACTTGTAGATTTACAAGGTAAGTTTAGACCAGAATTGGGAGAATTTGGTGGCAAATATGTTAAGAACGAGTATTACGCAGATGGTGAAGCACCAGAAAAGTCAATTGATGTTGAGCTTGCCATTAAATTAAAAACAGAAAACAAAGCCTTTAAGGTTGAAAAATATAAACACAGTTACCCTAATTGCTGGCGTACCGATAAACCCATTTTATATTACCCATTAGATTCATGGTTTATAAAAGTGACTGATATTAAAGGGCGCATGCATGAGCTAAATATGGGTATTAATTGGAAACCAAAATCTACAGGCGAAGGGCGTTTTGGCAACTGGTTAGCAAATGCAAACGATTGGAATTTATCACGCTCGCGTTTTTGGGGAATTCCATTACCAATTTGGCGTACCGAAGATGGCAAAGAACAGATTTGCATAGGTTCGATGAAAGAATTAAAAGCAGAAATGCAAAAATCTGTTGAAGCAGGAGTAATGCCAGAAGATATTTTCGCCGATTTCGAAGCAGGTAATATGTCTGAAGAGAATTATGAAAAAATTGACCTTCATAAAAATGTAGTTGATAAGATTGTTTTAGTATCTCATTCCGGGCAACCAATGAAGCGCGAGAGCGATTTGATTGATGTGTGGTTTGACTCTGGTTCTATGCCATATGCACAATGGCATTACCCATTTGAAAATAAAGAATTGATTGATGAGAATAAATCATTTCCGGCAGATTTTATTGCAGAAGGTGTAGACCAAACACGTGGTTGGTTTTATACACTTCACGCAATCGGGACAATGGTATTTGATTCCGTAGCTTATAAAAATGTGGTATCAAACGGTTTGGTATTAGACAAAAACGGACAAAAAATGTCTAAGCGTTTGGGTAATGCAACTGACCCTTTTGAGACCTTGTCTAAATACGGTGCCGATGCTACCCGTTGGTATATGATAAGCAACGCTAATCCATGGGATAATTTAAAGTTTGATGTCGATGGAATTGAAGAGGTAAAACGTAAATTCTTCGGAACACTATACAATACATATTCGTTCTTTTCATTATATACAAATTTAGATGGCTTTGATTATTCAGAAGCTGATATCCCATTAGAAGAACGACCAGAAATAGACCGATGGATACTTTCAGAATTAAACACATTAATTCAAAAAGTAGATGCATTTTATGCAGAATACGAACCGACAAAAGCATCGCGAGCCATATCTAATTTCACACAAGAATACTTAAGTAATTGGTATGTGCGTTTAAGTAGAAGACGTTTCTGGAAAGGTGATTATCAAACTGATAAAATTTCAGCGTATCAAACACTTTATACTTGTATGGTAACGTTGTCAAAATTAGGAGCTCCAATTGCGCCATTCTTTATGGATCGTTTGTATTTAGATTTAAATGCAGTGACCAAAAAAGAAAGTTTTGAGAGTGTGCATTTAGCTGAATTTCCTATTGCTGACGAAAATGCTATCGATAAAGTGTTAGAGCGTAAAATGGAAAATGCGCAAATAATTTCGTCTTTAGTATTGTCATTAAGAGCAAAAGAAAAAATAAAAGTACGTCAGCCATTACAGAAGATTATGATTCCTGTTACTAATGCGCAACAAAAAGAAGAGATTGAAGCTGTTGCTGACCTCATAAAGTATGAAGTAAATATTAAAGATATTGAGCTTTTAGAGGACGCTTCAGATATTTTAGTGAAACAAATAAAGCCTAATTTTAAAACTTTAGGTCCTCGTTTTGGTAAGGATATGAAGTTGATTGCAAGTGCAGTAAATAGTTTTACAGCAGAAGATATTAACAAAATGGAGCAAAACGGTAGTTTTGAGCTTGAAATTAATGGAAAAAATATTACATTGGGGCTTGATGATGTAGAGATTACCTCGCAAGATATCGAAGGCTGGTTAGTAGCAAATGAAGGTGCTTTAACTGTTGCATTAGATGTCACTATAAACGAAGATTTACGTAGAGAGGGTATAGCAAGAGAGCTTGTAAACCGTATTCAAAATTTACGTAAAGATTCAGGGTTTGAAGTTACAGACCGTATAGATGTTCATTTACAATCAGATACAAATATTGTTGATGCTGTAAATGATAATAAGGAGTATATCAAAACAGAAACTCTAACAGACGATTTAAAAATTATTGATAACCTAGACAGCGGTATAGAAATTGCTTTTGATGATGTAAATACTAGGCTGTTTATTCAAAAACATTAAGATATGGCAATAGATGCTACAAACAGATACTCAGATAAAGACTTAGAAGAATTCAGAGTGCTTATTCAAGAAAAAATTGAAAAAGCGGAGCATGATTTAGAATTGATAAAAAGTGCGTACATGAACGACCATAATAATGGTACGGATGATACATCACCAACGTTTAAAGCGTTTGAAGAAGGTAGTGCAACAATGAGTAAAGAAGCAAATTCTGCATTAGCGATTCGTCAAGAAAAATTCATCAGAGACTTGAAAAATGCGCTTATTAGAATAGAAAATAAATCATATGGTATTTGTAGAGTTACAGCAAAGCTTATTAACAAAGAACGTCTAAAATTAGTGCCGCATGCTACATTGAGTATCGAAGCTAAAAACATGCAGAAATAAACAATTTCATGTATTTGACATCGCATATTTTAAAGTCTTGGGATAGTAATTTCAAGACTTTTTTTGTATTTATTTTTTTAGGAATTTCAATCTTTGGATTTACTCAGAATAAAGCCGAAGACACATTTTCGGCTAAAGGAATTTCTGAAATTATTGTAGATGGAAATCAAATTTTTAATATCACTGTTACAACAGAAGTCTCTGAAACGATTTCGCTAAACTCAATATCAGATGGTGAGTATGGAAATGATTACCAAGTTATTTCAGAAGTAAAAGGTAAACAACTTATGGTTAGTCTAAAGCGAGTAGCTATTGAAGATACACCAGATGATAAGCGCAATGCCCATAAAGTCATTGCTGCGACTTTAGAAATTAAATTACCAGATAATATGAATCTTTCGATTAAAAGTGATGTTGGTTCTGTTAAAGCAAACGGAAAGTTTAATAACCTTAATATCAATTTAGCTGAGGGTGGCTGTAATATAAAAGGAATTGCTCGTGTTGCTACGATTAAAACTATTGATGGACATATATTAGTAAAAACTAAGAATTCTATTATTCAAACAGATTCGCATCATGGTTTAGTAGATTTTCCGAGCAATATGCTAGGTACAAACTTATGGCGATTAACTACAAATGGAGGAAATATAACAGTCAAAAATATTGACCAATAAGTATGTCTTTAAAAAAATCACTACTTATTATTATCATTGTTTTACTGCTTGATCAAATCAGTAAAGTATATATTAAAATGAATTTTGAGCTGCATGAAGATATCACAGTATTTTCATGGTTTAAAATTTTATTTGTTGAAAATGACGGCATGGCATGGGGAACAAAATTGAGTGATATTTTTTCATTTATAAGTGATAAGTCCGCTAAGCTAATTTTAACACTCTTTAGAATAGTAGCAGTAACCGCAATTGGTTTTTGGTTATTTGATGTTATAAGAAAACAACGAACAAAAACATTGATTTTTGCTATCTCTCTAATTTTTGCTGGGGCTTTAGGAAATATTATAGATTCAGTTTTTTATGGTGTGTTATTCAGTGATAGTCAAATGGAAGTCGCGACTTTTCTATCAGAATCAGGAGGTTATGCTCGTGTGTTTTATGGTAGTGTTGTAGATATGTTACATTTTCCACTTTTTTCAGGTGTTTTACCAGAATGGCTTCCATTTATAGGAGGGAAGTATGTTTCTTTTTTTGATCCTGTTTTTAATATTGCAGATGTAGCCATTAGTACAGGTATTGGTATATTGATTGTGTTTAATAAGAAAGCATTTGGTGAGATTACTTCAAACCATGAAAATGAAAAACTTTCTGAGGAGTCACACAATAATCTAATTTAATATCATTTCCAGAAGGATCAATTTTCGCTTCAGCTTCAAAAAAAGACAAACCAATTTTGATGGTTTCTGGTTTGCATTCTGATAGAAAACGGTCATAAAAGCCTTTGCCATAACCAACTCTATTTCCATTTTTATCAAAAGCTAAAAGCGGTACAAAAACCACATCTAATTGTTGAGTAGAAATTGGAATACCATCAACAGGCTCCGGAATTCCATAAGTGTTTTTTTTAAGTGTAGTATTATCGGTTAAAAGAAAATGAGTCATTGAAAAATCTTCAAAATTACTTTTAGATAAAGTAATATTTTTATCCTTACCGGCGAGAATATTCAAAACATATTCGGTATTAATTTCCTTTTGTTCTTCGATAGGTAAGAAGATGTGATAAAATGAATATTGCCAAATATCTAATTGCAATAACTGATTTGCAATAGCTAAACTGTTATTTTCTATAGTATCTTGAGTTAGTTGCTGTCTTAGGGATTTATATTTTTTACGTAATTCTGACTTTGTCATTTTGCGTCTAACTTTGTAGAAATATGAAAAATAGCATCACCTTGATATATGATTGGTGATTCATTAACATTAAAGATATAGCCGCTATTCGGTGCTTTTACAAAATGATTAAAATTGCCATAAGGGTCCGTTATGTTACCAATAACATCGCCTTTTTCAACATGAGAATTTATTAAAACGGAAGCTTTAAACATCCCAGAATATCTAGCACGTATCCATTTACTGTCTAGTATTTTTACAGTTTGTTTTTTAGGACGACTTACTTTAAATTGAGATTTTAACATCTCTAAATGATGCAATACGCGTTTAGCACCGTTAACTCCAGTATTGGTAATTCTGTTATCTATATGGAATGATTTTCCACCTTCAAACAGCAGCATTGGAATGCCCAATTTGTAGCAAGAATTACGAAATGATTTTTTAATATTACTTGAGTAATACACAAATGGTGCTCCAAAAACTTGTGCTAATTCATCTAATACAATTTCGTTTTTAACAATGCGTACTTGTGCCGCATTGAACCGGTCGGCACCACCGGTATGAAAGTCTAAAACTAAATCAGCATGAGGTACAATTTCGGTCATTAATTTATTTGCAACTCTACTAGCTAGTGAGCCACTTTTATTGCCTGGGAATACCCGGTTGAGGTCACGCCCATCTGGGAATTCTCTATTCATGTTTATAAAGCCAAAAACATTAATAACGGGCACACAAATTATAGTGCCTCGTTTAGGTTTATTAATGCCTTTTGCTATTATTTGTCTAACAATTTCAACGCCATTTACTTCATCGCCATGAATACCGGCTGTAATTAAAATGGTAGGGCCAGGTTTTTTAGAGCGTTCTATAATTACAGGAACATCAATGCTGTTTTGTGTATGTAATTTAGCAACATTAAAACTGACTTTAGCATTCTGACCTAATGCTACCTTATGACCTAAAATATCTAAAACTTCTTTTTCACTCATATGCATATCCCGTAAAAACGAGAGTCTGTTAATTTAATGTCTATTTTCTATTACGTTCTATAAATGTAATTATTGCTCTAGCTATATTTTTTTGGGTGGCGCGTTCTATCCCTTCTAAGCCTGGCGTAGAATTCACTTCCATAATTAATGGACCTCTTTTAGATTGTAGCATGTCGACACCACAGACTGGTAACTTTAATGCGCGAGATGCTTTTATAGCAAGCTTTAATTCATCTTCAGAAAGTTTAATATAGTTTGCGTGCCCTCCGCGATGTAAATTAGAACGGAACTCACCAGCTTTACCTTGACGTTTCATAGCGCCGACAACTTGGTTGTCTACAACCAAAGCTCGTAAATCTGCACCTTTAGCTTCTTCTATATATTCTTGCACCAGAGCTCTTGCTTGCAAACCATTAAAGGCTTCAAGAACCGATTCTGCAGCGTTTTTAGACTCGGCTAAAACCACTCCCAAACCTTGTGTACCTTCAAGTAATTTTATGATTACAGGAGGTCCACCAACATGGTTTAGTACTTCTTCAACATCACGAGAATAATTTGTAAATACCGTCTTTGGCATTCCGATTCCAGCTTTACTCAAACGTTGAAAACTTCTTAGTTTATCACGAGACCGTAATATAGCATCAGAAGTAACGGTTGTGAAGACATTCATCATTTCAAATTGTCTAACAACAGCACACCCAAAGAAAGTTACAGATGCACCAATTCTAGGAATAATAGCATCTACATAATTAAGATATCGGTCTTTATAATAAATAGTTGGCTTTTCTTGTTCAATAATAATATCGCACTTTAACGGATCAATAATTTCAACATCATGACCACGATTTTCGCCCTCTTCTATAAGGCGTTTTGTGGAGTATAGGTTTTCATTTCTTGAAAGTATTACGATATTCATCCTGTGTGCTTAAAGCGATAAAGTTAACAAGTATTTAGAGTTAGTCAAAGTTATATAACTCTTAACTTTTATATACCTTTGAATATATGTCCGAAACCGCATTAGATATTCAGATAAAAACCTTACCACATCAGCCAGGAGTGTATCAGTATTTTGATGCCGATGAAAACTTGATTTATGTAGGCAAAGCAAAGGACATTAAAAAACGTGTAAGTTCTTATTTTACAAAGCACCATGAGTATGGGAAAACGCGTGTTTTGGTTAAGAAAATAGCTTCTGTTAAACACATCGTAGTGGAGACAGAGAGTGATGCTTTATTGCTTGAAAATAATCTGATAAAAAAATACAAGCCCCGCTATAATGTATTATTAAAAGACGATAAATCCTATCCTTGGATTTGTATAAAAAACGAACGCTTTCCGAGAGTTTTTCCAACGCGAAGAGTCATCAAAGACGGCTCCGAATATTTTGGTCCTTATACGAGCATGAAAACCGTAAAAACCTTGTTAGGTTTAATTAAAGGCTTGTATCAATTACGAACGTGTAATTATCATTTAACAGAACAGAAGGTTGAAGCAGGAAAGTTTAAAGTCTGTTTAGAATACCATTTAGGAAACTGTAAAGGAGCTTGTGAAGGTTTAGAAACGGAAGATCAGTATCATGGAAACATAGCTTCTATTCGAGAGATATTGAAAGGTAATTTCAAAGATTCACTTCAGAAGTTTCGTAAGCAGATGAAAGTTTTTTCTGAAAATATGCAGTTTGAAGACGCGCAAAAGATTAAAGAGAAGTTAGATGTTCTTGAAAATTACCAAGCAAAGTCTACCGTTGTAAACCCTAAAATTAGTAATGTTGATGTTTTCTCAATTGTGAGTGATGAGAGTTATGCTTATGTCAATTTCTTGCAATTGTCTTATGGGTCTATAATTCGTTCTCATACATTAGAAATCAAAAAGAAGCTTCAAGAATCGGATATAGATTTACTTGAATTATCGATAACCGAAATACGACAACGTTTTCATTCTAATTCTAAAGAAATTTATGTGCCGTTTAAGGTTGAGTTAGGAGATAGTGTAAAAGTGACTGTCCCAAAATTAGGAGATAAAAAAAACATATTAGATCTGTCTGAACGCAATGCCAAGTATTACCGTTTAGATAAATTAAAGCAGATAAAAATCACAGACCCAGACCGACATGCTAATCGTATAATGGCACAAATGAAAGTTGATTTACGTTTATCTGAGGAACCTCGACATATTGAGTGCTTTGATAATTCTAATATCCAAGGCACAAATCCGGTGGCAGCTTGTGTGGTTTTTAAAAATGGAAAGCCGAGTAAGAAAGACTATCGTCATTTTAATATAAAAACAGTTGAAGGTCCTGATGACTTTGCTTCTATGGAGGAGGTTGTTTTTCGTAGGTACAGACGTTTGTTAGAAGAAAATCAGGCACTACCACAACTTATAATTATAGATGGCGGAAAAGGACAGTTGTCTTCAGCCTTAAAAAGCTTAGATGTATTAGGTTTACGAGGAAAGATTGCTATCATAGGTATTGCCAAACGTTTAGAAGAATTATTTTATCCAGATGATCCAATTCCATTATATTTAGATAAAAAAAGCGAGACGCTTAAAATAATTCAGCAACTCAGAAACGAAGCACATCGTTTTGGAATAGAACATCATAGAAACCGACGAAGCAAAGGCGCCTTAAAAACAGAATTAGAAAATATTCCTGGTGTTGGAGAGCAAACAATAGTTGATTTGATGAAACGTTTTAAAACTGTAAAACGAATAGCTAATGCAAAATTAGACGAATTAGAGACTGTTGTTGGCGTATCGAGAGCGAGTAAAGTATATAATTATTATCATAAAGAATAGATTGAAACTTAAGTCTAAATATATAATTCTAACCTTAATTTTTAGTGTTTCGATGCTGCAATTAAATGCTCAAGAAACAGAGAAGACCAAAATTGGCTTGGTACTTAGTGGCGGAGGAGCAAAGGGCTTTGCGCATATTGGTGTGCTAAAAGTTATAGATAGTTTAGGTGTTAAAGTAGATTATATTGCAGGGACTAGTATGGGTGCTATAATTGGGTCTTTATATGCATCGGGATATTCTGGTAAGCAGTTAGATTCTATCTTTAAAACCATAGATTTTGATGTGCTTATAAATGACAGATTCTCAAGAGCATCAAAATCTCTTGCTGAGCGTAATAACTCAGAACGTTATGTAGTAAGTCTTCCTGTCGAAAATTTTAAAATTAAATTACCATCAGGACTCTCGAGAGGGCAAAAGGTATATAACATGTTGTATAAGTTAATGCTGCCTGTCAATCATATTTCAAATTTTAAAGAGTTACCAATTCCTTTTTTCTGCGCTGCAACTAATGTTGAAAATGGAGAATCAGTTATTATTGAAAAAGGAAGTTTGCCAGAGGCTGTATCTGCTAGTGGTGCATTTCCGTCTTTATTTCAACCCGTGGAAATTAACAACACTTTATTTATAGATGGTGGTGTTACTAATAACTACCCTATTGAAGAGTTGAAAGCAAAAGGAATGGATATCATTATAGGGGTAGACGTACAAGATGATTTAAAAGATAGAGAAGCTTTAGAATCTGCTCCAGATATTTTACTTCAGATTAATAATTTTAGGACTATAAATGCGATGAAAGCAAAACGAAAGCTTACAGACATTTATATAAAACCTGACATCACTAATTTCTCAGTTATATCTTTTAATGAGGGAATAGATATCGTAAAGAATGGAGAAATTGCCGCTAAAAGTCAATCAGAAGCACTACTTAAGTTAGTTGATAATAAATTGAAGCCTATACAGAAACCGTTTTTAAAAATTAAAGATAGTATTGACATTGGAGGGATACAGGTTGTTGGTAATAAGCGCTACACAAGATCCTATATTTTAGGAAAGCTAAAGCTAAAGGGTAATGAGCGTATTAGTTATAATCAACTCGATAAAGGTGTAAATACCCTTATAGCAACAAATAATTTTGATGCATTACGGTATAAATTAAATCCAACAGAAAATGAAAACGTATACAGTTTAGATGCCAAAATAAGAGAGTCTAAAGCGAGTACTTTTGTTAAGCTAGGTGTGCACTATGATGGGCTTTATAAAAGTGCGGCATTGGTAAATCTAACAAAGAAGAGACTCTTTTTTAAGAATGATATTTCGTCTTTAGATGTTATTTTGGGAGATAATATTAGGTATGAGTTTGATTATTTTATTGATAAAGGGTTTTACATCAGTATTGGATTAAAGTCTAGATATAATCAGTTTGATAATCGAGTAAATGCTAATCTTCTATTACAGCCAGACGACCCACTTCTCATAGGGTTAAATAAAGTTGATGTAGAGTTACAAGACCAAACCAACCAGCTGTTTTTTCAAACGTTGTTGGCTAAAGAATTTGAAGTAAGATTAGGAGCTGAATATAAAAGACTTAAAATTACAACCGAAACCTTGAATAGTACATCTGTTGGTGACGATTTTACTTTTGAAAACACAGATTATTTCAGTCTTTTTGGTAATTTAAAATTAGATACATACGATAATAAATATTTTCCGAATACAGGGTTTAGTTTTGATGGTAATATGCACTGGTATCTTGGCGCTAGTGAATTTAATCAAGATTTTGATCCTTTTTCCATAGCTAAAGCCGATATTGGTTATGCATTTAGTCCAAGCGATAGATGGTCATTTCATTTGCAAACTTCAGGAGGATTTCAATTAGGTGATCGCTCCACGAATTTTTTAGATTTTGCTTTTGGTGGTTACGGTCAAAACTTTATTAATAATATCAAATCGTTTTACGGGTATGATTACATTTCTATCGTAGGTAATAGTTTTGTAAAAGCAGAGATAGATATCGATTATGAGCTGTTTAAAAAACAACATATTATGTTGTCTGCAAATTTCGCAAACATTGGTAATAATATATTTGATGATAATGAATGGTTCTCTCTACCAGACTTTACGGGTTATGCTTTAGGATATTCTATAGAAACATTTTTAGGGCCTATTGAGGCTAAGTATACCTATTCTCCGGAAGAGAAGGAGAGTTACTGGTTTTTTAATGTCGGGTTTTGGTTTTAACTACACACAGAAACATAGCTATACAGAAATAGTTTCAGTGTCTAATTTGGGTTATTTATATATTACTTAATCGGTTTTTTAAAATCTCATTAATTTTTAGATATTTGTATAATAATGAAACCATTCTGGACATACTTAAAACTCTATCTTCATTTCCTTATTAAAAGGAATCCAGAATAGATACGCATTTTTTGTACCTTTAAAAACAGTGAGATTTATACACAATAAATGTATAAACAAATCAACTTTTAAATAATTCAAAAACAAATGCCATTTTATCATAAACTCGGAGAAATTCCACATAAAAGACATACACAATTCAAAAAGTCCGACGGTAGCTATTACTACGAACAATTATTTGGGACAATTGGTTTTGATGGGATGTCTACAAATAGTTACCATGAGCAACGGCCAACACAGGTAAAAGACATAAAAAACCAGTATAGTGTAGAGCCAAAAATTGCAAAAGCAAATAATATGAAATCGTATAAATTTCATGGCTTTAAAGTAAAACCTGAAGATGATTATTTAGACAGTCGCAAAATAGTACTAACTAATAACGATTGTAATATTATTTTATCAGCTCCAAAATCGTCGACTGATGATTATTTTTATAAGAACACTGATGCAGATGAGTTAATCTTTATTCACAAAGGTACAGGTAAACTACGCACACATTTAGGTAATTTAGATTTTAAATACGGGGATTATTTAGTAGTCCCTAGAGGTATTATATATAAATTAGATTTTGATACAGAAGATAATAGGTTATTTATTGTAGAATCGTATCGTCCTATTTACACACCTAAGCGTTACCGAAATTGGTTTGGACAATTACTAGAGCACTCACCATTTTGTGAGCGTGATATTCGTCGGCCTCATGAATTAGAGACTTATAACGAGTCTGGAGATTTCTTAATAAAAATTAAAAAGCAAGGCGATATCTTTGATATGGTTTATGCCTCTCATCCTTTTGATGTTGTTGGTTATGATGGGTATAACTATCCGTATGCGTTTTCAATTCATGATTTTGAACCTATAACAGGACGCGTACATCAGCCGCCACCAGTTCACCAAACTTTTGAAACAGATGCTTTTGTGGTATGTAGTTTTGTGCCAAGATTGTATGATTATCACCCCTTGGCTGTGCCAGCGCCATATAATCACAGTAATATAGATAGCGATGAGGTATTGTACTATGTAGATGGCGATTTTATGAGTCGTAATGATATTGACGCGGGGCATATATCCTTACATCCAGCTGGTATTCCTCATGGACCGCACCCAGGAGCAATGGAGCGTAGCATTGGTAAAGTTAGTACAGATGAATTAGCAGTGATGGTTGACACATTTAAGCCACTTAAGGTTACAGAAGAAGCACTTAAAATTGCGGATGAGGATTATTATAAATCTTGGTTAGATTAGTCAATTAATAATAAGTTAAATGTATAAAAGTAAATTATCAGCAGAGCCAACTGCATTAGTATTAGGAATCATAGCATTAGTTTTAGGTGTAGCGGGTTGTTGTTGTTATGGAATATCTGCAATAATACCTTTGGGTCTTGGTATAGGAGGTTTGGTTATTGCGAATAAAAGCCTTCGTGCTTACAGGGAAAACCCAGAGGCTTACGACCATGGTAGTTATAGAAATGTAAATACTGCAAAAATCATAAATATCATTGCTGTTATTTTAAATTCTCTCATATTTTTATTTTTTATTATTGTTTTTGCCATATATGGCACTTTTATATCTACAGCAGTGCTTGAAGGTATTCGCGAAGGGAAGTTTGAAGACAAAGAATATAATTATGATGATTATGAATGGGAAAGTGATTCTACTAAAATTAAGAATGAAGAATATAATATAGAAAAAGAAATAGATTCAATAAATATAGATTCTATTTCAGAAAAATAAATTATGACAAAAGACATTAAATCAGTCAATTACGGACTAGAAAAAATATTTGAAGGCGCACAAGATTTCTTACCGCTTTTAGGAACAGACTATGTAGAATTTTATGTAGGTAATGCCAAACAAGCAGCACATTTTTATAAAACAGCTTTTGGGTTTCAGTCCCATGCTTACAGAGGGTTAGAAACTGGAGCAAAAGATGCTGTGAGCTATGTATTAACACAAGATAAGATTAAGTTAATGCTAACAACACCACTTAATAGTAAATCTCCAATTAATGACCATATTGTAAAACACGGTGATGGTGTAAAAATTGTAGCACTTTGGGTAGAAGATGCGTCGCAAGCCTATAAAGAAACCATGTCTCGTGGAGCAAAATCCTATATGGAGCCAACGGTAGAAAAGGATGAACATGGCGAGGTTGTTCGTTCTGGTATATATACTTACGGAGAAACAGTACATCTATTTGTAGAACGTAAAAATTATAATGGCGCATTTTTGCCAGGGTTCCAAAAATGGGAATCAGATTATAATCCGCCATCTGCTGGTTTAAAATACATTGATCATATGGTTGGTAATGTGGGCTGGAATCAAATGGATGTTTGGGTAAAATGGTATGAGGATGTTATGGGCTTTGAAAATTTCTTGTCTTTTGACGATAAGCAAATTCACACGGAATACTCAGCATTAATGAGTAAAGTAATGTCTAACGGAAATGGAAGAATTAAATTCCCTATTAACGAGCCAGCGGAAGGTAAAAAACGCTCCCAAATAGAAGAATATTTAGATTTTTATGAAGGTGCAGGCGTACAACATATTGCGGTTGCTACTGATGATATTATTAAAACGGTTTCGCAATTACGAACCAATGGAGTAGAATTTTTATCGACACCTCCTGAAGAATATTACAGGGCAGTGCCTGGCCGTTTAGAAGAATTCAGTCATGAGCTTAGAGAAGATATCGAAAAATTAAAATCTCTTGGTATAATGATAGATGCAGACGAAGAGGGGTATTTACTTCAGATTTTCACAAAGCCAGTAGAAGATAGACCTACATTATTTTTTGAGATTATTCAAAGAATGGGGGCTAAAGGTTTTGGAGCAGGTAATTTTAAAGCGTTGTTTGAATCTATTGAAAGAGAACAAGCTAAACGTGGCACACTATAATATCTAATGTTGTATTTACGTTAAAACACCATCAATTGGCGATGGTGTTTTTACTTTTTAATACTTTTGGAATAGTAATTGCAAATCTTGAAGTATTACTCATAAAATGTTGATATAAAAGTTACATTTGCATTACAGATTTATAATGAAAAAGCGTTTTTTACTTTTTATTACGATACTTAGCTTTCAATTAGGATTAGCTCAGCAAGAATCTGCTTTCAAAGATGGCGAATGGTTCAAGTTTCGCATGAGTTACAGTGGTTGGTTTAAGGCAGGAGAAGCTACGTTACAAATTAAAGAAAAGAAGCTGAAAGGAAAGCCTGTATTTCATGTTGTTGGTAAAGGAAAAACAACTGGAGCTGTAAATTGGTTTTTTAAAGTAAGAGATCGATATGAGAGTTTTTTTGATACTCAGACAGGACTCCCTTATAAGTTTATTAGAAAGATAGATGAAGGTGGTCATACAAAAGATATAGAAATAGCTTTTGATCATGCTAAAAAAACAGCATTTGTAAATAATAAAAAGCATAATACAAAAAAAACGATAAGTACTGAAAGTAAAGTGCAAGATATGGTGTCTGCGTTTTACTATCTTAGAAATAATTACGACACAGATAAAATAAAAATCAATGACGTTGTTGTATTAAACATGTTTTTTGACGAAGAAAATTATCCATTTAGGCTTAAGTTTTTGGGAAGAGAAACCATTACTGTTAAATTAAATGGTAGCAGAATAAAAGTTAAAACGCTTAAATTTAGACCTTATGTTATGGCAGGTCGTGTTTTTAAAGAAGAAGAAAGTTTAACCTTATGGGTGAGTGCTGATAAAAATAAGATTCCGCTTAAAGTAAAAGCAGACTTAGCAGTAGGTTCTCTTAGAGCAGACTTAACAGAATATAAAGGATTAAAACATTCGTTCGAAATTCAATTTGATGATTAAATAAATGTCAGACCAACCAGACTTTTCACACATTATAAAATCGCTTCAAGAGAAGTACAGCGCTATTGGTCAAGATACAGACGACCACCTTTTAGGTTTATTGTATAGTAAGCCTATTACATATTGGGATTATATTCAAACCGATACATTATTAAGCCTTCAATCCCAGCGTACTACCTTACCAGATGAAATGGTGTTTATTGCCTATCATCAAATTAATGAACTTATCTTTAAAATGATTCTTTGGGAAATCTCTCAAGTTGCTGAAAAAGAAGATTTAAATGCAGCGTTCTTTGAAGATAAAATTATGCGTGTGTCAAGATATTTTGATATGTTGACGACCTCTTTTAATATTATGAGAGAAGGTATGGAAGTTGAGCAGTATATGAAATTTCGTTATACCTTAACACCGGCTAGTGGTTTTCAGAGTGCACAATACAGATTGATTGAGTTTGCTTCTACAGAACTTATAAACCTTATTGATTACAGATTCAGAAAAGATATAGATAGAAGAACACCTTACACGCATGCCTTTGAGCATTTATATTGGCAAGCCGCTGGTAAAGATCATAAAACAGGTAAAAAATCCACATTACTAGTTAATTTTGAAAAGCGTTATAAAGACGAATTTTTAAGATTTATGGAGGCATATAATACTAAGAATTTATGGACACGTTTTAAGGAGTTACCTAAGGTAGATCAAGAAGATGAGGATTTGATAAAAGCAATGCGACATTATGATTACACTGTAAATGTAACTTGGGTAATGGCGCATTATAATGCAGCAAAACACTACATTGAAAGTGGAATTGGTGACGGTGAAGCTACTGGAGGAAGTGATTGGAAAAAATATATGCATCCAAAATACCAAAGGCGTATTTTCTTTCCAGAATTATGGACAGATGAGGAATTAAAAAATTGGGGGACTAATATTTAAAAACACACTAGAGTTAATGCAGTTGAAAAAAATCGTTTGCTTAGCAGTGCTTTTTGCAGTTTTGTGCACATGTAAAGAGGATAAAGTAGTTGAATCTGAAGAAGAATTTGCGGTTGCAGAACAACAAGAAGAAATAGTAGAATTTGGCTTTAACCTTAATGATTTTATTGTAAAACGTGACACCATAAAAAAAGGAGATAGTTTTGGTGAAATCCTAGAACGTAACCATATAGGATATCCAAAAATCTTTCAAATTGCAGAAAAAGCAAAAGATACTTTTGATATACGAAGACTTCAAGTTGGTAAACCCTATACATTACTTTGTGCAAAAGATAGTCTCGAAACTCCTAAAAGTTTTATTTATCAGCCCAATAAGGAAGAATATGTGGTTATAGATTTTCAAGATTCAATTCAGGCATATCTAGGAAGAAAGCCAATAAGGTATGTAGAGAAAGAAGCTTCAGGGTTAATTACACCAGGAAGCGGAATCTCTTTAGTACTGGACGAAAAAGGATTGAGTCAGCGTCTAGCTAATAAGATGGCAAACGAAATTTACGCATGGACTATAGATTTTAACCGTTTGCAACCAGGAGACCGATTTAAAGTAATTTATACAGATAAATATATAGATGATAGTATTTACGCTGGGGTGGACAGGGTTAAAGCAGCATACTTTGAACATAATAATAAACCATTTTATGCTTTTGAATTTGAGACCGATAGTGTTAAGGGCATCATTGATTATTTTAGTGATGAGGCAAAAAATTTAAGACGTGCTTTCCTAAAATCACCTTTGCAGTTTGGTAGAGTGTCTTCAAGGTATAACTTAAGACGTCGTATTGCACATTACGGTTATCGTGTTAAAGCACATAGAGGTACTGATTTTGCTGCGCCTAACGGAACTCCAATTTTGGCAACAGCAAGCGGTACAGTGACCAAGTCATCTTATACTAGAGGCAACGGAAAGTATGTGAAGATTAGACATAACGCTACATACGAAACGCAATACCTTCACATGTCTCGTAGAAAAGTTAAAGTAGGTGAGTTTGTAAAACAAGGCGATGTTATTGGTCTTGTTGGGAATACGGGAAGTTCTGCTGGAAATCATGTATGCTACCGTTTCTGGAAAAACGGAAAACAAGTCGATCCTTTTAGAGAAAAACTACCAGAAGCTAAACCAATATCGGATAGTTTAAAGGTTAAGTTTTTAGATTTCATCGCTCCAATAAAAACACAATTAGATAATATAATTTTGGTTGAAGATTCACTTCCTCCAGAAACTGAAGAAACGCTTTCAGAGATTCAATAATTTATGGCATTACAATCTAGCAATCCAACCACAACAAAAGCATGGTCTAAAATTGAAAATCATTTTTTAGATTTAAAAGATATACACCTCAAAGAATTATTTAAAACCAATCCCAAAAGAGCTGAGGAATTGACGGTAATTTGGGATGATTTTTATGTCGATTTTTCAAAAAACAGAATCACAAAAGAGACTCTAAATCTTCTAGTAGAACTAGCTGAAGAATTAGGTCTAAAAGATGCAATTTCGAGATATTTTGAAGGCGATATTATAAACAAAACAGAAGGACGAGCAGTACTTCACACTGCTTTGAGAGCTCCAAAAAACGCTAAAGTTTCTGTAGACGGAGAGAATGTAATTCCAGGTGTTTATGCTGTGAAAGAAAAAATTAAAACGTTTACGGAGGCTGTAACTAATGGAAGCCATAAAGGGTTTACAGGCAAGGCAATCACTGATATTGTAAATATAGGAATTGGAGGTTCTGATTTAGGGCCTGCTATGGTTGTAGATTCACTTCAGTTTTATAAAAACCATTTGCATACACATTTTGTTAGTAACGTAGATGGTGATCATTACCAAGAGGTCGTAAAAAATCTTAACCCAGAAACGACGCTTTTTGTTATAGTTTCTAAGACGTTTACAACTCAAGAAACATTATCTAACGCCAATTCTATAAGAGATTGGTTTTTGCAGTCACAACCAAAAGAAGCTGTGGCTAATCATTTTGTTGCGGTTTCTACAAATATTGAGAGTGTAAAAGCTTTTGGTATTTCAGAAGAAAATATCTTTCCAATGAAAGATTGGGTTGGAGGTCGTTTTTCGTTATGGAGTGCAGTTGGTTTATCTATAAGCTTGGCTTTAGGATATACTCATTTCGAAAGTTTATTAAATGGAGCTCATAAAATGGATGAGCATTTTAAAACTTCAGATTTTGACGAAAATATTCCTGTAATAGCAGCACTTTTAACGGTTTGGTATAATAACTTTTTTAAAGCAGAAAGTGAAGCTGTAATTCCTTACACACAATATCTGAATCAGTTTGCAACGTATTTGCAGCAAGGCATTATGGAAAGTAATGGAAAAAGTATGGATAGAGATGGTAATCCGGTTAATTATCAGACAGGAACTCTAATTTGGGGAGAACCAGGTACCAACTCGCAACATGCTTTTTTTCAATTGATACATCAAGGCACAAAATTAATTCCAACAGATTTTATAGGTTATGTAAAATCACTTCATGGAAACAAAGAGCATCATGATAAGTTAATGTCTAACTATTTTGCTCAGACTGAAGCTTTAATGAATGGAAAAACTGAGGCTGAAGTTTTA
>CAZBMY010000004.1:5791-11543 GCA_964492855.1 uncultured Flavobacteriaceae bacterium | reverse complement strand
ATTTCGAGTCGCCATGACGCGTCTACTCAAAACTTACTGCGTTTTTATAAAAAGTAATCAATTTTAAGGGTCTTAAATTACATTTTTATCAAATTTTAACTAAAAATTTCGATAATCCCTATGTTAGTTTCTTGTTAATATTTCTTAACATTTAGTTAATATTGTGCGCGTTATAAGTTGTATTTTTGCGATGTTATTAAAACAATAATCAACTTATAACAAAATGAAAAAATTCACACAATTTTTAGTAATGACGGTTGCATTCTTATTTGCAACAATGTCTTTTGCTCAAGGTGTAACAACATCTTCAATCAATGGACAAGTTACAGATGCAAACGGTGATCCGTTACCAGGAGCAACTGTTTTGGCAGTACACACACCTTCTGGCACAAAGTATGGTGTAGCTACTGATTTTCAAGGATACTACAGAATCTCAAACATGAGAGTTGGTGGACCTTACAATGTAACTATCACTTATGTAGGTTTTAAAGACTACGTTGAAAACAACGTTTTTTTAGCCTTAGGTGAATCAAAAAGAATTAGTTCAAAATTATCTGAAGACGCAAGTGTTTTAGATGAAGTAGTAATTACTGCAGGTACTGATGGTGTATTTGATTCTGGTAAAACAGGGGCAGATACAAAAATATCTAAAAGACAGGTAAACACGCTTCCAACTATTTCAAGAAACATTGCTGACTTCGCAAGGTTAACACCGCAAGCCAAAGTAACAGGGGATGATGTAATCTCTATTGCAGGTCAAAATAACAGATTCAATACGATCTTTATTGATGGTGCTGTTAATAACGATGTGTTTGGTTTAGCAGGTTCTGGTACTAATGGTGGTCAAACAGGTGTTAGTCCAATATCTTTAGATGCTATCGAATCTTTTCAGATTAACGTAGCGCCATTTGATGTTAAACAATCTGGTTTTGCAGGTGGTAGTATTAACGCAATTACTAAATCTGGTACTAATACATGGGAAGGTTCTGCTTACACATTCTTAAGAAACGAAGATTTAGCTGGTAAAACACCAGTAGGTTTAGTTGGTAGTGGAGAAAGAGAAAAATTAGCAGAATTTTCAGCTAATATTTATGGTGCTAGAATTGGCGGACCAATTATTGAAGATAAATTATTCTTTTTCTTAAACTATGAAAGAGAAGACAGAGAAACGCCTGCGCCATTTGATTTTGGTGCTTACATAGGAGATTCTTCTTTAGCTGATATCGAAAATTTATCAAGTGTTTTACAAAATACTTTTGGATATAATCCAGGTGGCTTTGAGGGTAGTTTATCATCGTTAGTTTCAGATAAATTAAATGTGAAGATTGACTGGAATATTAATGACAATAACAGCTTATCATTAAAGCATAGTTATGTAAAAGCAGATCAAACTAGCGCAGGTTCTTCTAATCAAGGTTCTATAAACTTTTTTAATGGAGGTTTAGGTTTTGAATCAATCACAAACTCTACAGCTTTAGAATTAAACTCAAGAATTGGTAACAAATTCTCAAATAACTTAGTTATTGGGTATACCTCTGTTGATGATAATAGAGATCCACTAGGAAATCCATTTCCAAGAGTAAATATACGTGATGGTGCTGGTAATATTAACTTTGGTTCTGAAGCATTCTCTACGGCAAACTTATTAGAGCAACGTATTTTTACTTTAACTGATAACTTCAACATTTACTCAGGGAAACATACAATTACAATAGGAACTAATAATGAGTTCTCTAACATGAAGAATGTATTCTTCAGACAGAATTTTGGAGATTATAGATTTGACAACTTAAGCGATTTTATCAATGGGGAATTACCAAACAGATACCGTCATGGGTATTCTTTACTTGGTGGTAGTGGTGATGCTTCTGAAGGTGCGCCTGAGTTCGATTTCTTTCAAACAGCATTTTATGTTCAAGATGAAGTTAACGTAAACGATAACTTTAAATTAACTGCTGGTTTACGTTTTGATGTTCCTTTTTGGGCTGATGGTACAGAGAATGATGATTTCAATACAAGAACAGTAGCATTATTAGAGTCTGCTGGTAAAGATTTACAAGGTGCTAGAGTTGGTAAAGGGGTTAACTCTAATGTACACATATCTCCAAGAGTTGGTTTCAACTGGGATGTAAAAGGTGAAAGAAAAACTCAAATCCGTGGTGGTTTAGGTATTTTTACATCTAGAGTGCCTTTAGTATGGCCAGGTGGTACGTATGGTAATAATGGTGTAACAACAGGATTTATTCAATTGACAGGTTCAGATGTACCTGCATTTAATCCTAATCCTGCTACACAATTCCAAGATCCTCCACAAGGTTCTGGTTCAGTAGGTGGACAAATAGATTTATTTGCTCCTGATTTTAGATTACCTCAAGTATTTAAAACAAACATTGCAATAGATCAAAAATTACCTTGGGGAATTACATTCTCTGCTGACTTTATCTGGAATGATAATATCTCAGCTATCATTTACGAGAACATAAACATAGCAGGTCCTCAGTTTTTTACAACAGGAGCTGGGTCTAGACCTAACTATGGTTTCCAAAAAATTGATAATACTTACAGTGATATTTACTTAGCATCTAATACAGGTGAAGGTAGTTCTTATAACATTAGTGGTACATTATCTAAAAACTTTATTACAGACCGTTTAGATATCAGAACTTCTGCAACATACTCATATGGTGATGCAGATGGATTATTAGACGGGACAAGTTCTCAAAACAGTTCTCAATGGAGAAATCTAGAAACAGTTAATGGTTCTAATAGACCTGATTTGTCAACTTCTGATTTTGCAGCAGGTCATAGAGTTGTTGCTAATTCAACATTTGAGTTTAAATGGTCAGAGACTGTGAAAACAAGAATTGGGTTATTCTATGAGGGAGCAGAAGGTGCACCATTTAGTTATGTGGTTGATGGTAATGGTCTGTTAAGTGATACAGGTTCTGATTCTGCATTAATTTATGTCCCTGCTAATGAGTCTGAAGCTAACCTTGTTGATGACGGAGATTTTTCTGCTGCAGAACAATGGGCTGCTTTAGATGCTTTTATAGAAGGTAACGATTACTTAAGAGGAAGAAGAGGTCAGTTTGCTGAGCGTAACGCCGATCGTTCTGATTGGAGTCATATCATCGATTTAAAGTTTGCTCAAGAATTTGGACTTAAATTTGGAGATAAAATTCACAGATTAGAGTTTACTGCTGATATCTTTAACTTTACCAACTTACTAAATAAAGAATGGGGTGTAAGAACATTCTCTAACTTTAACCAAGTACAGTTATTGGATTTTGAAGGTTTTGGTTCAGATGGTACTACACCAGAATTTACGTATAACCCTAATAATGCCGAGACAACTAATATCATTGATGATAGAGGTTTAGTATCTTCTAGATGGCAAATGCAAGTAGGTTTAAGATATTCGTTCTAGAGTATCGTAAACTTATTTATAAGTATAAAAAAGCGCAACTCGTAAGAGTTGCGCTTTTTGCTTTAAATACTATTGTCTTCTATGTGAAATTTACTGTTCTAGGGTCTTCCATTCTAAACTCTCCATAACCCGTTTTATATCATTTCTCAGATAGATTGCTGCAGGATAAATAGAGTCGTAATTAGGTTTAGCATAGAAGTACAAAGAGCCACTTAAGAAATGATTAGTACTATCAGTTGCGTAGAATTGAGATTGGGATGCTGCGTTGCCACCAACTTCATAAAACATACCATAAACTCGCTTTTCTGGTTTTATAAAAAGGTTACTAGCTATTTCATCTGCTTTTTGCGTATGCTTTTGTGTTAAGTTCTGAGCGTCTCTTAATAATTTTTTGAGATTATCTTTGGTTACTTTTCTGTAGGTGAGATAAACAGTCCCTTTTAGATGAGGATACTCAATATCTACACTATATGAGTTGCCATTTTCAGTAGATTCTACTTTTGAAATAGAGGTAGCTAATTCATTTTTTTCAAAAGAAAAAGGAATAGCAATATCTACACGTTTGTATTGAGGTTCTGGATAATCGAGTCTTAGAAACGCTTTCGGTTTTGGTAAGGTGTCTTCTCCACAATTAACTAGGAAAAGCGAAAATAAGGGAATAAGTATCTTTTTCATATGTTAGCTGTTAGGTCGAGCGGAGTCGAGACCTAATTTATATCTTAACCTCTCGACTCCGCTCGAGGGGGCAGTGTAGTTTTACTTTAATTATAGTTTGATAAAAATCGTCACTTCGAGTGAATTTTTCGATAAAAACGAGAAAAATTTGTATCGAGAAACAGAATTTTAACTACTAATTAGTTCTCGATAATATTTTCTCCCGAAAGCTTTCGGGACTAAAATCACTCGAACTGACGAACCAACTAAAATTAAAATATATTATGATTAAACATTTAAAATTGTCAGCTTTATCTGTTTAATTCTTTTTTTCTCAATAGCTTCTATAGTAAAAACGTAATTTTTAAAATTTATTTTAGTGCCAACTCTAGGAAATCCTCCTGAAATTTCTAAAACAAAACCAGCAATGGTTTCAGCCTCTCCTTTATTGTCTTCAAAAGTAGAGGTGTTTTCTAAATCAATAATTTTGTAAATATCTTTTAAAGGTGTTTTACCATCAAACCGGAAATTGTTAGCATCAATTCTAGTGTAGTTAATATCCTCAACATCATACTCATCACTAATATCACCAACAATCTCTTCAATAATGTCTTCTAAAGATATTAAACCAGATGTGCCTCCATATTCGTCGACAACTAAAGCTAGGTGGACTTTTTTTGTCTGAAACTCCTGCATTAAATCATCTAGTTTTTTGTTTTCAGGAACAAAGAAAGGCTCACGTAAAATACTTGTCCAATTAAAAGATGTTTTATGTAGATGTGGTAATAAGTCTTTTACATAAAGTATACCCACAACAGTATCTATATTATCTTTAAAAACAGGTATGCGAGAATATCCTTTGTTAATTATTTCAGGAATAATAGTGCTAAATTCAGAATCTAAGTTTATAGCAAATACGTCCATTCTTGGGCGCATTACTTGTTTTGTATCGGTGTTGCCAAAAGATACAATACTCTGCAAAATTTGCTGTTCTTCTTTTGTTGTATCGCTTTCGTCTGTAAGCTCTAGAGCTTGTGATAATTGATCTACACTTATATTAGATTTTGTTTTACCCAAGCTTTTTTGAATTTGAATAGTAATAAAACGAAGCGGCATACTCACTGGAGAAAAAACAACGTCTAAAAATCGCAAAGGTTTAGCCAAAGCCATAGAAAATTTTAAACTGTTTCTACTGGCATAAATTTTTGGAATGATTTCTCCAAAAAGTAAAATCAAAAATGTAGCACAAACAACCTCAAGCAAAAATTTAATTATACTATTTTCTATTGCATAGAATAAGTACTGACCTAGGTAAGCAAAGAGTATGACTATTGCAATATTTATAAAATTATTTGCAACTAGTATTGTTGCTAATAACTTTTTTGGACGTTCTAAAAGTTTTGTAATTAATGCGACTTGTTTTGATTTTTCAGTATCAGTAGCCTCTAAATCTATCTTTTTTAGTGAAAAAAGTGCAACTTCAGCACCAGAAATCAAAGCAGAACAAAAAAGTAAAATAATAAGCACACTAACACTTATTATTAGAGAGGTGTTAAGATTAAGAGTTATCAATAAACTACTGGGATCAGGGTCCAAAATAAAACGTTTTTTATAATATTAAAATGGTAAATCGTCGTTATCATTACTAGCTAAAGGCGTGTTACTTTGCGC
>CAZBMY010000004.1:0-5691 GCA_964492855.1 uncultured Flavobacteriaceae bacterium | reverse complement strand
GTATAGGTTTCGTTTGTGGCTAAAGGGAAACGTCCAACACAATTTTTATCATCAAAATAATGCATCTTTACTTCATCTCCCAAATGCCCAATTAGCATTACTTTATTTAGTGTTCCTGACATAACAATTTCAATTTTATATAGAGTGCAAAATTACACTTTTTCTAATCTGTACTTAAAAATAATAAAAATAAGAATAGGTCTAAATTCAAAATGTGAATTTAGATATAAAATCTCCAATTAAAACAGGTACAGGATATTCGGATAAGTTTTTTGTTGAGATTCTCTTTTCAGGAAGTGATTGCACTTCAACTATCCAAAACTTGGTATGTAGATGTTGATGAGATAGTTTATGTACAATATCTGTTTCATTATAAAGACTAAAATCAAATGATTTGCCCTTTAATAGAGAATGTGAATTTAAAATTGTTTCAAATTCTGATATATCTAATGATTTATCAGTTTCAATGAGTGGGAATTGATAAAGATTATGCCAAATACCTTTTGCGGTTCTTTTTTCTAAAAGTGTATTTTGTTTTTGATCTGTAAACACCAAATAGTTAAAATACCTGTTTCTAACTTTAGTCTTTTTAAGCTTTATCGGTAAATCAAAAACTTTATTTTTTTGAAACGCTACACAAGCGTCTTGCAATGGACATACGATACAATATGGATTTTTTGGCTTGCAATGTTGCGCACCAAACTCCATAATGGCTTGGTTAAAAAGTGCAGGCTCTTTTTTATCAATGAGATTTGTAGCTAAAGCTTTAAATTCTTTAATACCCTGTGAAGAGTTTATAGGAGTATTAATCCCAAAAAAACGAGACAATACTCTATACACATTACCGTCTACAACAGCAGTAACTTCTCCAAATGCAATAGAAGCAATGGCGCTAGCGGTATAGTCTCCAACACCCTTTAGTTTTAAGATTTCAGTATAAGTACTTGGGAATTTACCATTAAGTTCATTAGCAATATATTTTGCAGTATAATGGAGGTTTCTAGCTCTAGAATAGTATCCCAAACCTTGCCACAATTTTAAAACATTCTGTTCGTCACTTTTGGCTAGATCAAAAACAGTAGGAAAAGCATTAATAAATTTTTTATAATAAGGTAAGCCCTGCTTAACTTGTGTTTGTTGAAGCATGATTTCAGAAAGCCAAATAAAATAAGGATTTGTTGTGTGTCGCCAAGGCAAATCCCTCTTATTTTCTGAATACCAGCGAGTTATATTTTTGGAAAAATTCATTTATGATTTGTGATGCTATGTGCAAACATAAAACTATATCCGCTTAAATTTTAATGAATTACGCTTGAAATATTGAAATTAAATTACATATATTTGCATCCCCTTAATAAATAATAGTAACACAAACAATTACAAAAATGACAAAAGCAGATTTAGTAGCTAAAATTTCAGATAAACTAGGAATTGAGAAAGGTGATGTTCAAGCTACAGTAGAATCTTTCATGGATGAAGTAAAAACATCTTTAGAAAGTGGAGATAACGTATATTTAAGAGGTTTTGGAAGCTTTATAATCAAAACTAGAGCAGAAAAAACTGGTCGTAACATTTCTAAGAATACTACAATTAAAATACCTGCTCACAACATACCAGCATTTAAACCAGCTAAAATCTTTTTAGAAGGTGTTAAATCTAAAGTAGAAGTGAACTAATAACATATTAAGTTAAATACTAATCTAAAACGAAATATTTATGCCAAGTGGTAAAAAACGTAAAAGACACAAGGTAGCGACGCATAAGCGTAAAAAACGTAGACGCGCTAATCGTCACAAGAAAAAATAAATCGATAAAAAGTAGTTGATAAAGCTACTTTTTTGATTTTTAAAAAACGTTCTTTGATATATAATCTAATACTGTATTTAATAGAGTACACTTTAGATTTGTTGGCCCCCGATTAGTATCGGGACCTGTGTCAAAAAATTAAGTAAAATCCATCTGTCTCAATTAAGAGATGGATATAAATTAACATTATGAACAAAGAATTAATCGTAAGATCGAGTTCAGATATTGTTGATTTTGCCTTATTAAAAGATGGAAAACTTATTGAATTGCACAAAGATGAAGAGGATAACAACTTTGCAGTTGGTGATATATTTATAGCCAAAATACGCAAAGTAATTCCTGGTCTTAACGCTGCATTTGTAAACGTAGGTTATGAGAAAGATGCATTTTTGCATTATCATGATCTAGGTCCACAATTGCCTTCACTTTTAAAATTCACTAAACGTGTAAGCACAGGAAAATTAAGAGATTACTCTTTAAAAAACTTTCCTTTTGAAAAAGATTTAGACAAGCATGGCAAAATTGCCGAAGCTATTAAGTCTAACCAATCACTACTGGTTCAAGTTGTAAAAGAACCAATTTCTACCAAAGGACCTCGTATTAGTTCAGAATTATCTATTGCGGGTCGTTATATCGTTTTAGTACCATTTTCTAATCGAATTTCAGTTTCTCAAAAAATTGATTCTCAAGACGAAAAAGACAGACTAAAACGTTTGGTAAAAAGTATTACTCCCAAAGGTTTTGGCGTTATTATACGTACCGTGGCCGAAGGGAAAAAAGTAGCAGAAATCGATAGTGATTTACAAAACTTGCTGAATAGATGGACAGCAATGTGTAAAAAACTATATAAAGCACATCACCCTACAAAAGTACTAGGAGAAATGAACAAAGCATCCTCAATTTTGAGAGATATCTTTAACGATTCATTTTCTGGTATACATGTAGATGATGAAGTTTTATACAGTCAAGTAAAAGATTATGTGCAGCAAATTGCACCAAAAAAGGAATCTATTGTAAAGCATTACAAAAACGGAGTACCAATTTTCGAAAAATTTGGTATTGAGCGTCAGATAAAAACATCTTTCGGACGCACAGTAAGCATGGCAAAAGGTGCCTATTTAGTTATAGAGCATACAGAAGCATTACATGTTGTTGATGTAAACAGTGGAAATCGCTCTAACAAAGAGAAAAGTCAAGAAGATACAGCTTTAGAGGTTAATTTAATATCTGCTACTGAGATGGCTCGCCAATTACGTTTACGTGATATGGGAGGCATTATTGTTGTCGATTTTATAGACATGGGAAAAGCAGAAAACCGAAAAAAACTGTATAATCATCTTCGTGATGAAATGAAAGATGATAAAGCAAAACATAAAATATTACCGCCGAGTAAGTTTGGTTTAGTGCAAATAACCAGACAACGCGTTAGGCCAGAGCGTAATATTAAGACAAAAGAAGTAAATCCAAATACAATTGGTGGTGACGAAATAGAAGCACCAATTAAGGTGGTTGAACGAATCAATCAAGACCTAAAGCGGATTTATCGTAAAGACTATAAAAAAGTGTCATTGCATGCACACCCATTTATAGCAGCCTTTTTAACCAAAGGGTATCCATCACCACGTTCAAAATGGTTCTTTGAACACAAAAAATGGGTAAAAGTTTTACCTAGAGATGCTTACACTTATCTTGAATATCATTTTTTTGATAAAAATGGTAACAAAATCAAATAATATCTATTAGTAAAAAGCCCTTCTGAATTTCAGAAGGGCTTTTTTAGTTTATAAAAAAATCCTTTCATCTTACGACAAAAGGATTCATTGATTTAAAACTAAATTATTGTGATTAGCACAATTTTTTTCTGCTTACCTTATCTTTAAGACTCTTACGGTAAGCTTTAATACTAATAATATCGTTACTTTTTTTGTAATTTACTCTTAAGTATTTGGCTTTACGAGTAGTAGTTGCTTTTTTTCTTGGAGAAACAACGTCAATCTTTTTTAATGTTACTAATTCTGTAGCACCAGTATTTACAGGCTTTTCAGTCTGTGTAGACCCTACAAAAGGTAGAGTTAAAAGCGCTAGTATTAGAATTAGTTTTTTCATTTTAAATATGTCCTTATTTTTTAAGAACAGCACAAATAAACAACACAAATGAGGTTAGATACTAAATTTTTAGACCAATCTGATAGACTTTTAGATAAACGGAACGCATTTGTATAAAATATCGACGAAATACACTATTTTGCTCTACAGCCCTTTAAAATCAATACTCTAATATGACGAAAACTACTGATAATCCATACTACAACCTATTCATAAGGCAGAAGAATAAACAGTATAATGTCGCTAACGCTAGCTATAGCAAGAGAATTGAGAAGTTGAGTGTACTTCAACGAGCTATAGAAGTTACGTATAGAGATAAAATTAGAGAAGCTTTGTATAAAGATTTAAAACGACCTCTAATAGAATCAGATTTGGTAGCCGTATATCTGGTTGTAAAAGAAATTAAGTATATAAAAGCAAATCTTCATCGTTGGGTAAACAAACAAAAGGTAAAAACACCTATAACTCTTTTAGGTACCAATTCTTGGACTAGCTATGAACCTAAAGGTGTCTGTTTAATACTATCTCCATGGAATTACGCTATTAACCTTGCCCTATCTCCTCTTGTTGCAGCAATTGCTGCGGGGAATACTGTGATATTAAAACCTTCTGAAATAGCAGAACACTCCTCGTCTGTAATATCAGAGCTTGTTAAATCTGTTTTTGAAGAAGATGAAGTTGCTGTTATAGAAGGAGGGGTAAAGACTGCTCAACACCTCTTAAGGTTGCCTTTTAATCATATCTTCTTTACAGGGTCTATACCGGTAGGCAAAATTATAATGGAAGCTGCAGCAAAGCATTTAACTTCAGTAACCCTAGAACTTGGAGGAAAATCACCAGTAATCATTGACAAGTCTGCAAATCTCAAACAAACTGCCGAAGCTGTTGCTTGGATAAAACATTTTAATTGTGGGCAAACATGTATTGCGCCCGATTTTGTATATATAGATGAGTCAATATTGGCAAAGTTTTTAGAATACTATAAAATGGCGTTATTAAAATTCTATGAAAATGATGCTTCTATATCAACGTCCTATGGAAGAATCGTTAATAAAAATAATTATAGGCGTTTAATGTCATATTTAGACGACGCAAAGTCACATAATGCATATTTTGAAATTGAAGGCGTTACAAATGAAGCTGATAAATATATTGGACCAACTGTGGTTTTAGATTTGCCAGAAGAAGCCTTGTTACTTAAAGAGGAGATTTTTGGACCTATTCTTCCTATTAAAACATATAAGGCTTTAGAAGAGGTCGTAGACTATATGAAATCAAAAGAAAGTCCATTAGCATTATATGTTTATGCTAAAAACCGGAAAGTGATTAATTATTTAATTAAGAATATTAGAGCAGGAGGTACTGGAGTAAATAATAACGGATTACACTTCTCTAACCATTATCTCCCTTTTGGAGGAATTAATACAAGTGGTATTGGCAAGGCACATGGGTTTTATAGCTTTAAAGAATTTTCAAATGAAAGAGCTGTTTTAAAACGTTTTTCTGTAGGCCCTGTAAGATTAGTATACCCACCTTATACAAAGTTTAAAGAATTGTTAGCCCGAATTCTAGTAAAGTGGTTTTAAGCTTTGTTAAAGTAATCCACCTCAATACGCTGATTGTTTTCGTTTTGATATTTCATCATTGAAAACCCTTTATGAATACAATAAGCACCAGTTTCGCCAGCTTTATTCATGGCAATGTAGGCGATTTGAAAATCTTTGTAGCGTTTACTTTTAGATGTAATTCGTTTGATGGCTTCCTCGCAAGCCTCTTGAG
>CAZBMY010000003.1:18404-31973 GCA_964492855.1 uncultured Flavobacteriaceae bacterium | reverse complement strand
ACTTATCACTTATCACTTATCACTTATCACTTATCACTTATCACGGTACTTTATGCCCTTGTGCGGCAACTAAAATCAAAAACCAATCTTCAAGATTAAGTTCAATTTTACTAGCTTCCATAGCTTGTTGCAATCGTATTTTGTTTGTTGTCCCAACGACAGGTGTTATTCTTGCAGGATGCTTCATTATCCAAGCTAATAATAACTGGTCTTCGGTAGCATTATATTTATCTAATAACTCACCTAACTGTTTGTGAATACGTCTAGTTTGCTCTGTATCTTCTTTAAAAATAGTTCCTAATGGTGACCATGCCATTGGTTGTATACCATTACTTATCATATAATCTAGAGTGCCATTGTGCATGGCTTGGTGAGCTGTTAATGAAAATTCAATTTGATTGACATCAATATCCATCCGTAAACCAATCATATCCATTTGAGAAGGAGTAAAATTAGAAACACCAAAGTCTCTTATTTTTCCTTGCTTTTTTAAAATTGTAATAGCCTCTGCAATTTCATCGTTATGCATAAGAGGACTCGGACGATGTAATAAAAGCAAGTCTAAGTATTCGGTTTGAAGATTTTTCAGAGATTCTTCAACAGACCAAATGATGTATTCTTTACTGTAATCGTAATGTTTAACTTTATTAGAGCGATTATCGCTCATGTACTGAATGCCACATTTCGAAATTAGCTGAATATCTTCTCGTTTCACTCCGGAAACTGTAAATGCTTTCCCAAAGTCAGTCTCCGTAGTATACCCACCATAAATATCGGCATGATCGAAGGTGGTTATGCCAACAGAAAGGCAATGTTGTATCATAGCATCCATTTCTGTAGTTGAGAATTGTTTTCCCCAAGCGCCCCAAGTCATTGTTCCGCTAATTATTTTAGAATAGTTTGACACTTTTATAATGCTGGTTTTTAGTTACAGTAAAAATATCCAATTTATATGTAAAAATAAGCTTCATAACCAGGTTAACACTAATTATAAAAAAGCATAGTATTTTTAACCAATCGTTAACAGCATAGGTAGAATAATTTTAACAATTTGCGAAACTGATATCATAAGATGGATTAAACGGTTGAAAAACTTATAAAATATGGAAGAAACCAATACAATTGACATAAAATCAATTAACGAAAAGATAGAAAAAGAAAGTGCATTTGTAGATTTATTAACCTTAGAAATGAACAAGGTTATTGTAGGGCAAAAACACATGGTAGAACGATTGCTTATTGGCCTTTTAGGTCAAGGGCATATTTTATTAGAAGGTGTTCCAGGTTTGGCAAAAACTTTGGCTATTAACACACTATCTAGAGCTGTTGACGGAAGTTTTAGTCGTATTCAATTTACTCCAGATTTATTGCCAGCAGATGTTGTAGGAACCTTAATATACAATATTAAAGAGAATGATTTCTCCATAAAAAAAGGACCTATATTTGCCAATTTTGTATTGGCAGATGAGATTAACAGAGCACCTGCAAAAGTACAATCGGCACTGTTAGAAGCCATGCAAGAAAAGCAGGTAACTATTGGTGATGAAACATTTATTTTAGATAAACCATTTTTAGTAATGGCAACTCAAAATCCGGTAGAACAAGAAGGAACTTACCCGCTTCCCGAAGCTCAAGTTGACCGTTTTATGCTAAAAACGGTAATAGATTATCCAAAACAAGCAGAAGAACAACTGATAATGCGTGCTAATTTAAAAGGCAGTTGGGATAAAGTAAACCCTGTGGTTTCTGTAGCACAAATTTTAAAAGCTCAAGAGGCCGTACGTGAAGTATATATGGATGAGAAAATTGAAAAATATATTCTAGATATCATTTTTGCGACGCGATATCCAGAAAATTATAATCTTTCAGATTTAAAAGCATTGATTTCATTTGGAGCTTCACCTCGTGGAAGTATTAACTTAGCAACATCAGCAAAATGTTACGCATTCATCAAGCGTCGAGGTTATGTTATACCAGAAGATGTAAGAGCAGTTGTCCATGATGTGTTACGCCACAGAATTGGCATCACTTATGAAGCCGAGGCAGAAAATATTACTTCAGAAGATATTATCAATAAGATTGTGAATCAAATCGAAGTACCATAGAATTTTAGATTTTAGAATTACGAATAACGATTTTATAAATCGTAAGTCAACAATCTTCAATCATAAATTGAAAAATGGATACCAAAGAACTTCTTAAAAAAGTACGAAAAATAGAGATTAAGACACGTCGGCTGTCTGATCATATTTTTGGTGGCGAATACCACTCGACCTTCAAAGGTCGCGGTATGACGTTTTCTGAAGTTAGACAATATCAGTTTGGAGACGATGTTCGTAATATCGATTGGAATGTTACCGCACGCACAAATGAGCCTCACGTTAAAGTTTTTGAAGAAGAACGAGAGCTGACTATGATGCTAATGGCAGATGTGTCCGGTAGTAAATTGTTTGGTACGCAAAATCAATTTAAAGATGAAATTGTTACAGAAATCGCTGCTACCTTAGCCTTTTCTGCTACACAGAATAATGATAAAATAGGATTGATTTTATTCTCTGATGAGATAGAATTATTTATTCCGCCAAAAAAAGGACGCTCTCATGTTTTACGAATTATCAGGGAATTACTAGAATTTAAACCAAAAAGTAAAAAAACTAATATTTCTGAAGCCATAAAATTTTTGTCTAATGTAATGAAGAAGAAAGCTATTGTCTTTATACTTTCAGACTTTATAGCAGATGATTATAAACAAAACTTAAAGATCGCAGCAGGTAAGCACGATATTACAGGTATAAGAGTTTTTGATAGACACGAGGAGGCCATTCCTAATATAGGAATGGTACAAATGCAAGATGAAGAGACAGGAGAATTATTGTTGGTAAATACATCTTCTAAAACAATAAGACAAGATTACAATAGCTTTTATAAAGAAAAAGTAAATTACTTTAAAGATGTGTTTACAAAATCTGGTGCAGGGACTATAGACTGTCGTGTAGATGAGAGTTATGTTAGAAAGTTATTAGGTTACTTTAAAAGAAGAGGATAAACAAGTTATGAATTGCGAATTGCGAATTACAAGTAGACAAAATTTTAGCTTCAGGCTTTTAGCTTCGAGCACTCTGTCTATTGTCTTTTTTCTAATTTCTAATCTGTCATTCTCGCAAGTCACTACCGAAATAGATACTACCAATATTAGAATTGGAGAGCAGATTTCTTACAAGATTAAAGTAGAAGCAGATTCTACCAAAATTGTTGTATTCCCAGAAGGACAGACGTTTCTGCCATTAGAAGTTGTTGAAGCGTCAAAGGTTGATACCACAAAAAAAGCATCAAAATTTGAATTGCTTCGCGAATATATATTGACCAAATTTGACTCTGGCGCTTATTTTATTCCAAGACAAAAAGTTATTATTGGTGATAATCCGTTCTTTACAGATTCGCTCAAAGTTGAAGTAAATACAATAGAGGTTGATACAACTAAACAAGGGCTTTACGATATAAAACCAATTATTGAGGTAGAAAAAAGTGTCAGTAAATGGTGGCTTTATCTGTTAATTGCTCTAGTCGCAATTGCTCTAGTTGCCTTTTTGTTATATTGGTTTATATGGCGAAAAAAACCATTAACAGAGGAGGAAGAAATCGCTTTATTACCACCTTATGAGCGTGCAAAATTAGGTATCACAAAAATAGAAGAGCAACGGTTTTTAGAGCGCCAAGATTTAAAAGGCTTTTACTCAGAGTTAACTTTTGTTATTAGAAAGTTTTTGGATGAAAAAGTTTACGACCGATCGCTAGAAAGTACAACAGACCAACTTATTGAGCGTTTACAACTTCTTAAAGATGGAAATCAGTTTGCTTTTAGTAAAGAAACCATATCTAATATCGAAACTATTTTTAAACGCGCCGATTTGGTAAAATTTGCGAAATCGCAACCAGATATCGTACTTGCTCAGTTAGATAAGCAAACAATTGACAAAGAAATAGATGCCGTAAAAGCAACGTTGCCAGAGCCAAGCGAAGAAGAAAAGCTTTTAGATCAGCAATATAAAGAAAACCAAGAACGAAAGGCAAAACGAAAAAAAATTGTGTTAACTACAGCTATTTCGTTAGCAGTAATAATTTTGACCTTTGTAGGTTTTGGTGCCGTATATGGTTTTGGTTATGTAAAGGATAAAGTTACAGGGAACGATAACCTAGAATTATTAGAAGGAGAATGGGTTAAGAGCGCTTATGGATTTCCGCCTATTTATATTGAAACTCCAGAGGTGTTAGAACGCCAGAACATTGAGGTCCCAGAAGGCGTAAATCAGAAAATTGCAGCCTTCAGCTTTGGAGATTTGTCTAGTGATATTTATATAAGAACAACAACTACCATTACCGGCGATAGACAAGAACAAGATGCAGATAAACAGAAGGTTGTCAATATCACCAGTATTATTGAGAAAAACCTGAAACTTTGGGAAGAACAGGGTATAAGAAACATTATTACTCAAAATGAAGAATTTATAACGCCAAATGAAGCACAAGGTCTAAAAACTTTTGGTACAGCAGAATTCCCTGAAGACAATGAAGGGGATTATCACGAAGGCGAATATATGTTACTAAGCTTCACAACTGAATCTATAATACAGCAAATTGTTTTAGTTTGGAAAGCTAATAATGCCTATGCAAAAGACATTGTAAGCAGAATTGTAGAATCTGTAGAACTAAAACCAAATGTTAAACGCGAAGAGGAAACAAAATGATGTTTGAGAATATAGAATTTTTAAATAAAGAATTATTCTGGTTGCTATTGCTTCTACCTCTAGCTATAGTTTGGTATGTTTTAAAATCAAAGCGACAAACAGCAGAATTAAAAATGTCTTCCTTACAAGGTTTTAAAACTACTGGGTCATTTTGGTCAAAATTTAAACATGTGCTTTTTGGATTACGCCTTATAGCTTTAGCGTTATTAATCACTGCAATTGCACGACCGCGAACAGTGGATGTGTCTACAAAAACAAAAACGACTAGAGGTATAGACATTGTTATGGCTATCGATGTTTCTGCGAGTATGTTGGCCAAAGATTTAGTCCCAGACCGTTTAGAAGCACTTAAAAAAGTAGCTGCAGATTTTATAAATGGTAGGCCAAATGATCGTATTGGTCTTGTTGAATATGCTGGTGAGGCCTTTACAAAAACACCGATCACAAGTGATAAAAATATTGTGTTACGCTCTTTACGCGACATTAAATATAACACCATAATTCAGCAAGGAACAGCTATTGGTATGGGGCTCGCAACCTCAGTAAATCGTTTAAAAGATAGTAAAGCTAAGAGTAAAGTTATTATACTATTAACTGACGGTGTTAATAACGGCGGATTTATAGATCCTAAAACAGCTAGTGAGTTAGCTGTAGAATATGGTATTAAAACCTACACCATTGGTTTAGGTACAAATGGTATGGCATTATCACCAATAGGGATTAATTCTAACGGAAGGTTTCAATACGGGCGAGCTCAGGTAGAGATTGATGAAGATTTACTTAAAGAAATTGCAGATGCTACAGGCGGAAAGTATTTCCGTGCAACCAACAACAAAAAATTAGCAGAAATCTATGCTGAAATCAATAAGTTAGAAACTACAGAAGTAGAAGAGCGCAAGTATTATAATTATGAAGAAAAGTACAGGCCACTGGTTTTACTTGCAGGATTAATGCTGTTGATTGAATTGGTTTTAAAACACACAATATTTAGAAGCTTTGTTTAGACTAGACGAGAAAATATGGTTTTGGACGTTATTGGTTATTCCAGTAATTGTTTTGCTATTTATAGCATTACAGTTATGGAAAAAATCGGCACAGAAGAAGTTTGCTAATACCCAATTATTAAAACGACTGAGCCCAAATCAATCGCTTTTTAAAAGTATCTTAAAATTAGTAGTACTATGTTTAGCGTTTATGTTTTTATCATTAGCACTAGTCAATCCTAAAATTGGAACAAAACTAGAAACCGTTCGTAGTGAGGGTGTTGATATTGTGTTTGCTGTTGACGTTTCTAAAAGTATGCTTGCCGAAGATATTGCGCCTAACCGTATCGAAAAATCAAAACAACTTGTTACACAAATTATTAATAATTTGGCGAGTGATCGTATAGGCATTATAGCTTATGCTGGGAAAGCTTTTCCGCAATTACCAATAACTACAGATTACGCGGCTTCAAAAATGTTTTTACAGAACATGAATACCGATATGATGACCTCTCAGGGTACGGCTATTCGAGAAGCCATTGAACTAGCAAAAACCTATTATGATGATGACGAACAAACCAATAGAGTTTTGGTTATCATTTCTGACGGTGAAGATCATGAAGGTGATGCTGCAGAAATAGCAGAAGAAGCAAACGAACAAGGCATCCGTATTTTTACAATTGGTGTTGGAAATCAAAAAGGAGGTCCAATTCCAATAAAACGAAATGGCGTAGTGCTTAATTATAAAAAAGACAAAAACGGAGAAACTGTAATTACAAAACTTAACGAAGACACATTAAAAGAAATTGCTAAAGAAGCAAATGGTGTTTATATTAATGGGTCAAATACCAATGATGTTGTTGATACCATAAAAGAGTTGTTAGATAAAATGGATAAGAAAGAGTTTGAATCAAAACAAATTGCTGATTTTAAAGATCAATTTCAATGGTTTTTAGCTTTCGGAATCTTTTTCTTGTTAATCGATATATTACTGTTAGAACGAAAGACAGAGTGGTTGAAGAAGCTTAACTTGTTTAATGAGCAATTTTAATTTTAGTAGTATTTTAACGCCTCAAAAATAATAGCTTTAGTAAATTAGATATAATGAAAAGGACAAATGATATGAAAACATACAGTATAATTTTAGCACTTTTACTATCTGCATTTAGTTTTTCTCAAGATTTTGAAAAAGAAAGAGAAAAAGCTGCTCAAAAAGCAAAAGACTTTGTTTACCAAGCCAATTCATTATTAGCAAAAGACGACTTTATTTCTGCAGAAATGCAATATCGTAAAGCTATTTCTAAGCAAAACGGTAATGTCGCAGGTGCTTATAATTTAGCACATTCTTACTACAGTAAAGGTAATTTTGAAGAAGCCTTGTACAGAAATCAAGAAGCAGCAAACAATGCTAAAACTAAAGAAGAGAAACACCGTGCGTTTCATAATATTGGAAACATATTAATGCAGAATAAAAAATGTAAAGAAGCTACTGAGGCTTTTAAAAACGCATTACGAAACAATCCAACAGATGAAGAAACACGTTATAATTTTGCACTAGCAAAAGAATGTGCAGAACAGCAAAAAGACCAAGACGGCGGTGGAGAAGATGATAAGGAAGACGAAAAGAAAGAAGATCAAAAAGACAAGGATAAGGATAAAAAAGACCAAGACGATAAAGAGAAAGATAAAAAAGAGGAAGAAGGCGATAAAGACAAGAAGAAAGGTGATGATGAAAAAGACGAAGATGGTAAACCCAAAGACGATAAAAAAGATGATGGAAAAGGGGATAAAGAAAAACCTCAACAAAAGCCTAAGCCTCAGCCAGGGAAAATGTCTCCACAGCAAATAAAGAATATTCTAGAGGCTATGAATAATCAAGAGCAAAAGGTCCAAGAAAAAATAAATGCCAAAAAGCAAAAGGGCGCTAAAGTAAAAACAGAAAAAGATTGGTAAACCGAAAGACGATTTGTGAATTACGAATTTGGATTTGAAAAACATTCTACTCGTAAATCGAAAATCTGAAATCGAAATAAAATGAACTTAAAAACACACATATCACTAGTCATATTTTTTCTATTATCTAATGCGATAATGGCGCAAGTTAAGTTCGAAGCTAAAGTCAGTAAAACAAAGCTGGGTATAAACGAACGCTTGAGAATTGATTTTGAAATGAATAAGGACGGTGATAATTTTATCCCGCCTAGTTTTAAAGATTTTACAGTCGTTGGCGGGCCTAATACATCTGTGAGTAATTATTGGTCTAACGGTAAACGCTCATTCACCAAAACATACAGTTATTTCTTATCGCCAAAAAAACAAGGTAGTTTCACGATTAAACAAGCTAAGATTGAAATTGATGGTGAAATCTATAAAACATTCCCTGTTACAATACGTGTAACAAAAGCAATAGAGGCGCCTAAAAACCCTAATGACCCGGCTTACATTGCATCGCAGAATATTCATTTAGTGGCTGAAGTTTCTAAAGCCAATCCATATCTCAACGAGGCTATAACTGTTGTTTATAAGCTTTATGTTGCTTTAGATACGGGCGTTAGCGGATGGAGAGATAAGGAAACGCCACGATTTAATGATTTCTGGAATCAAAATATCGAAGTCAAAGGGTTTAATCCAATTAATGCCGAATATAAAGGTGAAGAGTACCGCTACGTAGTACTAAAAAAATACGTACTCTATCCTCAAAAAACAGGGGAACTTAAATTAGAACCTTATGTTTTAGATGCTTCGGTAGAAGTGCCAACGAGTCGCTATAATATTTTTGGAGACAGGATAGTAAAAAAAGTATCTCAAACCATAACAGCAGGCAAGCGTACCATAAATGTTAAGCCACTACCAGAAAATGGCAAACCAGCCGATTTTAAAGGTGCTGTTGGAGATTTTGATTTTAAAGTTAGTACATCAAAATTATCATTAGACGCTGGAGAATCGTTACAAGCAAAGGTTGAAGTTACAGGGAAAGGAAATTTAAAATTATTTGAATTACCCAAACTCTCTCTTCCAAGTTCTTTAGAAGTTTACGAACCAGAATATGCCGAAAATGTAAGAACTAATCTTTCTGGTATGCAAGGTAAAATATCAGACACCTATACTATTGTGCCTCAATACAAAGGAAAATATCCGTTACCAGAAATTAGCTTTTCATACTTTGACATAAAATCAAAAACATACAAACGCTTAACGTCTGATGAAATCGTTTTAGATGTTGTTAATGGACCTTCTTCAGTAAATGCATCGCCAAACGCAGGGTCATCAGATGTTGTCAAACAAGCTGTAACAACCAATTCTAACTCATTTGCGTTTATAAAAACGAATGGAAGTTGGATACCTAAAAAACGACAACCATTTTTCAAATCAATTTTATTCTGGGCTTTACTTTTAGTACCATTTTTGTTTATACCAATAGCTATTCTTATACGTAAAAATCAAGATAAGCGAAATGCAGATGTTGTAGGTAATAAGCGCAGAAAAGCTGACCGTTTAGCTAAAAAATACTTGAGTGAAGCCAAAAAAGCACTTGGACAAAAAGAGGCTTTTTATATCGCTTTAGAAAAAGCATTCCATAATTATTTAAAAGCGAAACTGCATATTGAAACTAGTGATTTTAATAAAGAGAAGATTAACAACCTTCTTGTAGAGCGTCATGTAGATGAGGCGGTAGTGTTAGAGTTTATTTCAATATTAGAAAATTGTGAGCTGGCACGTTATACACCAATAACACAGGTGACTATGCAGAATGATTATGATAAATCTGTAAAGGCAATTGGAGCTATAGATAAGCAAATTCGATAATATGAAAGCAGTTTTAGTCTTGTTATTATGTTGTTTTAGTGTTTTTAATAATGCGCAAAACGATGTGCTTTTTGAAGAAGGAAATGCGTTGTATAATCAAGGAAAGTATGCAGAAGCCATAGCCAAGTATGAAATACTTTTGGAAAGAGATACACACTCATCTGCCTTGTATTTCAACTTAGCAAATGCACATTATAAGCTGAATAATGTTGCTCCAACTATCTATTATTATGAGAAAGCTAAATTGCTTAGCCCTAAAGATAAAGACATACAGAATAACCTCAATTTTGCGCAAAACATGACTGTCGATGCCATTGATAATGTGTCTGAAGTAGGCTTTTCGAGATTATTTAATAATATTATAAATGCCTTTTCTGCAGACATATGGAGTAAAATGGCTGTTGGAGGTGTGTTGCTTTTTGTACTTCTATTTTTAATTTATCATTTTACTTATGGGACAACTCAAAAACGTATAGCGTTTATAGTAAGTTTATTGAGTATAATAGTGTCTTTATTTTCTCTAACAATGGCTTTCCAAAAAAACAAATTAGAGAAAAAGAAAAACCCAGCGATTGTATTTGCTCAAGAAAGTCGTATTAAAGCAGACCCAAATAAAACAAGCGAAGAATTATTTAGACTTCATGAAGGCACCAAAGTTCAAGTTTTAGAAACGTATAACGATTGGTATAAAATAGAAATAGCAGATAAAACAAAAGGATGGATTTCTGCAGAAGATATTAAATTGTTAAAGCGTTTTTAAATAAGTTTTAACAAAATATTTTATCTTTAGTTTTATCTTAGCATTTATATGAATTCTAATAACTATCATAGTTTATCTTTGTTCTTTGCGTTACTATTTATTACCATAGTTGCAGCACCTACGTTAGTTATGTCAATAAATGACAATGTAGATATCACTATTTTTTATGGAGAAAATGATGAAGAAGAAAAAGAAAATTTAAAACTTCTTTTTGAAAAAGAATCTATCGATTCTGAGAATCAGCCCATGATTGAGTCTGAAAAAAAGAATGATGGATATACCTTTAAAACATATCCAAATCCTCACTTTAATTTGATATTTCCACCTCCGGATTTAATTTAATTAAACTCAAATTTTGTAAAAGACTATATAAGTCAAATTATTTTTAATTCGTCTTAGGGTTTACCTAGGATTTTCAATTTTTTTTTATGTTTAAATATTTAAAAAACGATTTACCAGCGAGTATAGTCGTATTCTTTGTAGCGTTACCATTATGTTTAGGAATAGCTGTTGCTAGTGATGCACCTCCATTTGCAGGCTTAATAGCTGGTATTATTGGAGGTATTGTAGTTGGAGCAATTTCAGGCTCTCAAGTTGGTGTTAGTGGTCCAGCAGCAGGATTGGCAGCAATTGTGTTAGCAGCAATAGCATCATTAGGATATGAAGCCTTTTTAGTTGCTGTTGTGCTCGGAGGTGTTATTCAAATAGTATTTAGTATCCTTAAATTAGGAATCATTGGTTACTATTTCCCATCATCGGTTATCAAAGGTATGCTCACAGGTATTGGTATTATTATAATTTTAAAGCAAATACCTCATTTTTTCGGTATAGACAAAGACCCTGAGGGAAATTTTGTATTGTTTGGAAATGACAGTAATGTTTTTATGGATATTATAAGTATTCCAGAAAACTTAGGTGTTGGGTCTACTGTAATTGCTTTGATAGCTATGGGTATACTTATTCTATGGTCAATGGTGTTAGTAAATAAACATCAGTTTTTTAAACTAGTGCAAGGACCGTTAGTAGCAGTTGTTGCTGGTGTAGTTTTCTTTATCGTTGCGCAAGGTACGTCAATGGAAATTGCTGGTACACATTTGGTAAAAGTCCCTGTTCCAGATAGTGTTGATAGCTTTTTAGGGCAATTTACAACGCCAGATTTTAGCGTAATTGGTTCTCCAGAAGTTTGGATTACTGCATTTACAATTGCTTTAGTAGCCAGTTTAGAGACACTGCTTTGTGTCGAAGCTACAGATAAGCTAGACCCAGAAAAGCGTGTAACACCTACCAATCGCGAACTTTTAGCTCAAGGTTCTGGTAATATACTTTCAGGTTTAGTTGGAGGTATTCCTATTACTCAGGTTATTGTAAGAAGTTCTGCTAATATTCAGTCTGGAAATAGAACTAAGATGAGTGCTATTATTCATGGTTTCTTCTTGTTAATTTCTGTGATTATTATCCCTAATGTATTAAATATGATTCCGTTGTCTGTTCTTGCGGCTGTCTTATTTATTGTTGGGTATAAATTAGCAAAACCATCTACATTTAAAGCCATGTGGTCTTCAGGATGGAAACAATTTGTTCCGTTTATAGCTACGGTACTAATTATCGTATTTAAAGATTTATTGTGGGGAATAGGTATAGGTTTAGCTATTGGAATTGTTGTTACATTATATCATAGTTTTAAAAACTCTCACTTTTTACATAAAGAAGGAGAAGATGTCGATGATGGTAAGATGAAAATGACTTTAGCTGAAGAAGTAACATTCTTTAACAAAGCGACGATTTTAAGAGAGCTAGATGCACTTCCCGAAAATACATATTTAGAATTAGATGTGAGAAAAACAACTTATCTAGATTATGATGTCATCGAAATACTCGAAGACTTTGCTTATAAAGCAAGAGAGCGAAACATTACAATAAAATTAATTTCTGAGCGGGGTATAGTTGAAAATCCTGAAAGTTTTATTGAGTTTTTTAAATTAGAAAAAAAATCAATACAATACTTCGAATAACAACTGATGAAAAATTTATTTGCAAATATAAAAGGCGATGCATTTGGCGGTATAACTGCTGGTATTGTAGCATTACCATTAGCATTGGCTTTTGGTGTGTCATCAGGGTTAGGGCCAAGCGCAGGGATTTATGGCGCAATTTTCATAAGCTTTTTTGCCGCTTTATTTGGGGGCACTAATACACAAATATCTGGACCAACGGCACCAATGACTGCGGTAAGCATGGTGGTTATTGCAAGTATCATTGCTGTAAATAATGGCAGTCTTGAAAAAGCTTTACCAGCAATTTTAACCGTGTTTTTATTCGCTGGCTTATTACAAATAGGTTTTGGTATACTAGGCTTAGGAAAATACATAAGGTATATACCTTATCCTGTAGTTTCAGGATTTATGACGGCAATAGGCGTTATTATTTTAATCACTCAAATTTTACCAGCAATTGGATATTATCCAAAAGAAGATAAGGCATTTGTAGATGAGTTTCAGCCCAATGTTGAAGAAGTTGTAATAAGTAGACATCTAAATAACATAAAAGACACTAAAGAAAACGGAATATTAAACCTTAGTGATTATGAGGCTTCTGTAAATCAAGGAAAATCTTTAACAGAATCTCAACGATTTGATGAAGCCAAAACAATTGCCGGAAAAAATTCATCGGGAGTTTTAGGTACGATTAAAGTATTGCCAAGAGCTTTAAAAGATATCAATTGGTTAGAGCTCTTATTAGCATTATCTACAGTATTTATTATTTATGGCTTTAAACGGATAACCACAAAAGTGCCAAGCACATTGGTTGCCCTTGTTGTAATGACAGCTATATCAATAGGCTTTGGATTGGATTATATATCTATTCCTGAGATACCTGCTGGATTACCAGAGTTCAAATCTGAAATTTTTACTGGTTTTACTTTGGGTAGTCTAACACCATATTTTTTTACAGCATTAACCTTAGCATTATTAGGCTCAATAGATTCCTTGTTAACCAGTGTTGTAGCGGATAATATGACTAAGACCAAACATAAGCCTAATAAAGAGTTAGTAGGTCAAGGTATAGGAAACAGTATAGCTTCACTATTTGGTGGTATACCTGGAGCAGGAGCAACTATACGTACCGTTGTTAATATTAATTCTGGAGGAAAAACAAAGTTGTCCGGAATGATTGCTGGAGTTTTATTATTTATCATTCTTTTAGCATTAGCACCGTTGGCGTCAAAAATTCCAGCAGCAGTTTTAGCGGGGATATTAATCACAGTAGGTATAGG
>CAZBMY010000003.1:14573-18304 GCA_964492855.1 uncultured Flavobacteriaceae bacterium | reverse complement strand
ATTTTAAAAAATGCCTAAATTGGATAAAAGAAAACGTAAAAGACGAATATTAAAAAACAAATAAATATGAAAAATATAGCAATAACTAAAGACATACAAAATACATTAACTGCAGATAGTGTCTTACAAGATTTATTAGAAGGAAACAATAGATTTATATCAGGAAACTCACAGGCAACAGACAATTCTGCATTAGTAAGTCAAACAACTAGCGGACAATTTCCTAAAGCAGTTATATTGTCTTGTATAGATTCTCGTGTTCCTGTTGAAACAGTTTTAGACCAAGCTATTGGCGATATTTTTGTAGCACGTGTTGCAGGAAATTTTGAAAATGTAGACATTTTAGGAAGCCTTGAATATTCTTGCAAAGTTGCAGGAAGTAAACTTATATTAGTTTTAGGTCATGAAAGCTGCGGTGCAGTAAAAGCTGCATGTGATGGTGTAGAATTAGGAAACATCACCGAGATGTTAGATAAGATAATGCCAGCAGTAAAGAAATCGGCTGTTGAGGTTGAAGGCGAAGCCAATTCTTCAAATAGTGTATTTGTTGCAAAAACTGTTGAGAATAACGTGCTTTTAACTATGGATAGAATTCGCGAAAGAAGTCAAATTCTTAAAGAAATGGAAGACAATGATGAAATTAAAATCGTTGGTGGCGTATACAGTTTAGAAACAGGTAAAGTAAATATGTTATAATTTATTTGCTTAGATATATATTTAAAAAGAGTCGCAACTAAGCGACTCTTTTTTTATACTTCTTCTATTCTAAGAGCTCATCCTCCTCCCCACTTTTTATTATCGTCGGAAAAATCATAGGAGCTAGAGATTTTACTGGCTCGTAGAGCAAACTTTCTTCCAAATCGTCTTCTTGCATAAAAGGGAGTGTATTATTAAGTTTATTAAATACAATAAGAAGAACACTTAGTATAAGGCCAACTTTTAAGGCTCCAAACACACCACCTAGAAGTTTATTCAAAATCCCAAGGGCTGCAAAATCTGCTAGTTTAGTTAGAGCTTTTCCGGCTAGACTTATAGCTAAAACTATTATGACAAACGTAATACCAAAAGCAACAATATTTATGGTTCTTTCCTCCCAATCAACTTTAGAGACTAACCCATCTGCTGCAAAATAGCTGAAATGAATAGCACCATATACGCCAAGCACTAATGCGGCTAAAGATGCAATTTCTACAAAAAGACCTTTTAACATTCCTCGGATTAACCCAAACAATAATAAAGCTCCTAAAACAATATCAATGATACTCATAATACTAGCGGTTTAGACAAATATAAATTAACTTTGTTAATTCTATAACGCAATTATAGTAAAGTAAATTATGGCAAGAGACGAGCAATTAAAAGAACGTTGGGATTTGGTAGTAGAAAAATTGTCTATTCAGTTTGCCGATGGTGATGCTTTAGATCTCGATTCTATAATATATCTCATAGGCGTTCAAGAACTTGGTCAGATTCATCGTGACTATAAAAAAGACCATAAGTTAGACCTCATGCACATTGCCATTTGTAAACTTTTAGAGCCTTATGGTTTTTATGAATTTGATTTTGTAGATGATGATGGTTGGCCACATTACAAAGTTAAAGCACAACTGCCACATCTTAAGGCTGGTGAGCAAAGTGTGTTAATGAAAGAAGCTATTGTCAACTATTTTGTAGAAACGGATTATATCGAATAACTTCGACTACGCTCAGTTACCGTAACTTGCAAAAAAAAACTAAATTTGCGGATTCAATTGATGGAACTATGATAGATAAGTTAAAAGAACTCATTGCAGAAGCAGAAGCATTTACGGCACAGTCAAAAGACGAAGTAGAGCAGTTTCGTATTAAGTATTTAGGCTCTAAAGGTCTACTTAAAGAGTACTTTGCAGAGTTCAAAAATGTAGCTAACGAGCAAAAAAAAGAGTTTGGGCAAACTATAAATCAGTTAAAGAAAACAGCTGAAGAGAAGGTTAACGCTTTAAAAGAAGCTCTTGAAAACCAAGAAGAGGATAACGGACTTTATGGCGATTTATCTCGCCCAGGAGAACCTATAGCTCTTGGTGCTCGTCACCCAATTTCTATTGTAAAAAATCAAATTACCGATATCTTCTCTCGAATTGGTTTTAATGTTAGTGAAGGGCCAGAGATTGAAGACGATTGGCATAATTTTACAGCATTAAACTTACCAGAATACCATCCTGCAAGAGATATGCAGGATACGTTTTTTGTGCAAACTAATCCAGATATATTATTACGAACGCATACAAGTTCTGTACAAGTGCGTTATATGGAAAATAACAAACCGCCAATACGCACTATTTCTCCTGGTCGTGTATACCGTAACGAGGCTATTTCTGCGCGTTCACATTGTTTTTTCCATCAAGTTGAAGGATTATATATAGATAAAGATGTAAGCTTTGCAGATTTAAAGCAAACACTTCAATACTTTACAACAGAGATGTTTGGTAAGTCTAAAATTAGATTGCGTCCATCTTACTTTCCATTTACTGAGCCAAGTGCTGAAGTCGATGTGTATTGGGGATTAGAAACCGAAACCGATTACAAAATGACCAAAGGTACAGGTTGGTTAGAGATTATGGGTTGTGGTATGGTAGACCCAAATGTACTAGACAATTGCGGCATAGACTCTAAAGAATATTCTGGTTTTGCTTTTGGTATGGGTATTGACCGTATTGCCTTATTACTACATCAAATAAGCGATATCCGTTTACTAAGCGAAAATGACGTACGTTTTTTAGAGCAGTTTAAGTCGGCGCTATAAATTTTGAAAAAAGACATCCAAATACCAGAAGTTAAAGATGTAAATATTGCTGTTGTCCAAGAGCAGCATTTAGAATACAAAACGCTGGATTGGAATGCATATATCATAAATAATACAGACAAAGATTTAGAAACTGTACTTATAGTATCTCAAGGTTATAATACTGATAAAATGACACCACCGATGCGTCATACCATTGCAAAACTACCAGCAAGAAGTTACGCTAAGATTGAATATTTACAAGAAAAAGTTTTAGCGCTTAATAATGTATTTAAGGTCACTTTTTTTGAAGGCAATCAAATGTTTGATAAAACCTATACTTTCAGAAAAAATACAATTAATCTAAAGTCACTTCAAAAATTGCCTTTAATGCAACTGAAGGGAGTTTTGGTGAAATAAATTATTAAGAATGCAGAGACTTGTTAGTCTAACTTATCTGTTAATTTCTTAAATACCTTTTTAGGGTTTTTATTCTCATAAAGAATACCATAAACTGCATTAATTATAGGCAGTTGTGTTTTTTTGACATTTTTTTTGTTCAATAAAAAAGCACTTTTAGTCGCGTAGTAACCTTCTGCAACCATGTTCATTTCCATCTGTGCAGACTTTACAGTATACCCTTTGCCAATCATGTTTCCAAACATGCGGTTTCGAGAAAACACAGAGTAGCCTGTAACTAATAAATCACCCAAATAAGCAGAGTTATTAATGTTACGTTTCATCTTATGCATTTTTTTGATAAAACGTTTCATCTCTCTGATGGCATTACTCATCAAAACACTTTGGAAGTTATCTCCATAACCCAAGCCATGTGCAATACCAGCGGCAATAGCATATATATTCTTGAGCATTACTGCATATTCAGTACCAATAATGTCGTCACTAATTTTAGTTTTTATATATCGACTTGATAGAGCATTGGCAATTTGCTGTGCCTTATCTGCATCTG
>CAZBMY010000003.1:0-14473 GCA_964492855.1 uncultured Flavobacteriaceae bacterium | reverse complement strand
TTTATATATCGACTTGATAGAGCATTGGCAATTTGCTGTGCCTTATCTGCATCTGCACAAGAAATAGTAAGGTAAGATAAACGCTCTAAAGCGACTTCTTCTGCATGGCAAGGCCCAGCAATAACACCAATATGCTCAAATGGGATGTTATAATGGTCATGAAAATGCTCACCAACTAATAGACCTGTTTCAGGAATAATCCCTTTTACTGCAGAGACCATAACTTTATGTTTAATGTCAATAGTTAGTTTTTGTAATTCAGCATGTATAAATGCAGAAGGAATTACAAAAATGAGGACATCTGCCCAATCTGCAATTTCATTAATATCATTACTAAGTTTAAGTTGCTCGGTATGAAACTCAACAGAGCTTAAATAATTAGGATTGTGTTGCTCTTTTAAGATATGCTCTTTGGTATAAACACTACGCATGTACCAACCGATTTCATCAAGATTTTCGCAAAGCATTTTTACTATTGCTGTTGCCCAACTTCCTGAGCCAAATACGGCGTATTTCGTGGTTTTATCCATGTATTGTAATTAATCTTCTTAATTCAAAAATACATAAAATATAATAAATTTTTAATGTAATGAAATGTCACACTGAGCCTGTCGAAGTCTAATGTTTACAAGTTCCGAACACACTTCGGCACGCTCAGTGTGACACCCGTCTAAACCTCTTGTAATAACTTTGGCACGCGTTTTGGAATTCAACTAGTATAAACTTTAAAATTGTGGAATTATGAAGACTTTAAAACTACTTTTCGGATTTGTACTAAGTACAACACTTTTAACATCATGTGTTGTTGATGACGTGGTTATTATCGATAATAATCCACAACCTATTTCTTTAAATCAATTATTAAATTCTCATGAGATTTGGTATGTAGATGTTAATGCAACCCAAGGATTTGGGGAAGTGCCTTTTATGCAAGTTGCGTTTACCCTATCATTTAGAAACGGAACATTATATGCAAATAATAACTTAGTTGGTATTGGAAGTCAGGGTAATGGATTTGGAATCCCAATTGGGGAATATAATACCATAGGGATGCAATTAGATGTTGATCACGATATAGATGGCTTTGACTCTTTTGATGTGTTTCAAATAGATAACAATACCCTTGAATTATATAACCCATTTACAGATACATCTTATTTCTTAGAAGGTTTCCAAAGATCTAATTTTGATTACGACTTTGTGTTCTATGATAACATTCATTATTTCTTACAGGAATATGAAGCATGGGAAAAAACATTTACAAGTAATTTTGGTGCCTTAAATGAGTTTGATGAAGAGAACTACTTACAGTTTTTGTCAGCAGGTAACGACTCTGAGTTTAGAAGCTCTCAGGATACGAATATTGCAAATCCAAATAATATCTTTTGGGATTATACGGGTGTTTATGGTGTTAATGATGTACCAGGCGATTTGTTTGAAAAAACATTAACACTAGATTATGACTTTTTTGACAATGAATTCTTCAATCTTAGCGTTATAGATGACGGAACTATCGAGTTGCTTCATACAAGCTCAGGAACTGTTTATGAGTTTAAAGGCCGGGGTTATATTGAGTTTTTAAGAACTGAAAATGCTCAAGGTCGAATGATAGAACAAAAGGATATGCTGAAAAAGCGTAAACAAAAAACAGTTAAGAAGGATAATCCTAGAACAAATACACGGAACTAAATTTTGGTTGGTTATTTAGTTTCTAAACGCTCAGTTAAGCATCTGTTTTACTGAGCGTTTTTCTATTATTCTACATCTCGAAGATAAAAATTTGCATTCAACCTTATTATAAATCACTTTATCGGAACGGCGTTGTTTTAAACGAAATTCTAGACTTTATAGCGAACATTTGTTTGGTAATCAATGATTTAAAATAATTTGGCTATCCAATTAAAGCAAATCTACCAATGAAAAAATTACTTTTTTTAATAGCAATATTTGTATTATTCTTTTCGTGTACTACTGAAGATAATACTATTATAACTGAAAAATCTTATACAGGTTTACCTCATCGTATCGAAGCCCAAAACACAAGAACCTCAAGAGCAAATAGTGATGCCGAACAGCATTGCATTAGCTTTCCATTAATTGCAGGACAATATCATAACGCAGGTACTGTAAATGTTGATTTAATTGATGGAGAAATAGTAATTAGTTATCAATCTATTGGAGATTGGGATGTTTCAGGTATTCATATGGATATTAGTGGTTGTGATAATTTGACATTTCCTACCACAAAATCTGGGAATCCCCGAATAGGTAAGTTTGAATATAAATCTGAACACGAAGACGGTATTAATCAAGTTGATTATTTTTTTAATGAACATGATTTAAGTGACCAATTCTGTGTTGCATTTCATGCTGTAGTTGAAGATGGTAATGGAAATAAAGAAACTGCATGGGCTGATGGCGGATTAGATTTTGGAGGAAATAGCTGGGCTATGTACGCTTCCGTTAATCTATCAGATTTGGATTGCGATAAGAACTCTAATGGTGGTAATGATACAGAAGAGTAGTTCTTAGTTTTTGCTAAAAAAGGTTTCTAAAGCTTCAAAATCATAAGGTTTAGCAATGATTTTCTTATCTGCATCTAAAACAAAATAAGTAGGTGTTGCAGCAATACCATATATTTTAACAAGAGGATTCTCCCATTTACCTAAACCAATACCATGTACAAAATCAGGATATTTTTTAATCTCTTGAGACCATAATTTTGAGTCATCTTCTAGACCAAAAGCCACAACTTTAGTATTTGATTTTGTGCTTATTAAATCTTTAACCTTAGGCAATTCTTTTAGACAATGTCCACACCCACTACTCCAAAAAATAAGCACATAATATTGGTCTCCTTTAAGCTCTGAGAGCTTTAAAGAAGGCTCTTTTTTTACTTCAAAATCTGGAACAATAGCACCAATAGACGTATTCTTGTAACTTGTCAATTGTTGCTCTAAAATTTTATTCTCTGTGATTTTAGCTATCTCTAACAAAGACTTATCTGAAATATAATTAGCCATGTCGTGATTTTCGCGACGTTTAAACTCTTGCCATAATAATTCTAGTAATTGTGACTGAACTATAGGTTCACTTCCTTTAATAGCGTTAGCAACAATATCTATGTGTGACTTATAAGTGTTATTATCAGTATTAGATGACAATCCAAAAACAAATCCGTTTACACGATCTGTTATAAGGCTAGAACTTCGTAGAAGATGATTATTAAAATCGATATTATTGAAGAAGTTAGCTTTTAGGTTTTTTGAGTAAGATGATAAGTCTTCATAAGCTTCGGGCATATAAGGTTTGTTGGCCTTTATAAACGCTTCAACTAATTTACCTTTAGATAAATTTTCGTAAGACTCTTGAGTTTCTTTTAGAGTTTTAAAGATTGAAGTAAATGCATCTTTATCTGATTCGTCTTTTGTGTAGAAGTTACTGATGGTTTGGTTAACCATATCCATGCTATTTAGATATGAGTCCCAAAGCTTATTTTCTGTAGATGCCGTAAAATTAACACCTTCATCTAAGCTAAATGTAAAACTAACATCTTCTTTACCGTTGTATACCAAATCAAAATTATTTTCTTCTGGCGGAATAGCATATACAATTTTATAAATGCCAGCAGCTGCATTTTCGTCAATAGCAATAGAAAAATTGCCCAAACTATCCAATTTTGCACGGTTTACGTAATTGGCACCATCTGGTGTCGCTTCATATAAAAAGGCGTAAGTATAATCTTCTGCAGGAGAAAATGTACCGCTGATTTTATGCTGTGCAATTAGCAAAGTTGGGAGTAGTATAAAAGTGAATATTAATTTTTTCATGAATATTTATTTTGAATACAGTTGACCTTACGCAACTATCACGCCAATTTAAAACATTTTATTTTTTCTTAGACCTAATACTTTCAATAATTACAGTTACTAATATTAAACTCCCGCCTATAAATGTATTTAAAGTAGGTATTTCATTAAGAAAAAAGTAAGCTATAATAATACCAAAAATGGGTTGTGTACTTCCAATGATGCTTGCGGTACTTGCTTTAAAATAACTAAGACTATTAACAAACATTGTATGCCCAATAGCTGTAGTTAGTAACGCTAAAAGAATAACATAAGGATATTGACTTGTTATGTTTGAAGAATCCCCAAGCATTAAAAAAGGAAGCAATAAAAAAGACATAATTATCACTTGATAAAACATAAGCATGGTGCCGTTATATCGTTTTACTTCATTTTTGAGTAAAAGCAAACGTATAGCATAGCATAATGCTGAAAGCAATCCAAACAAAACACCTTGCAACTGTGAACTTTGTATATCAAACTCTGGTGCTAAAATATAAATACCTAATAAGACTAAAACTCCAAGAAGAATATGAATGTAATCTAATTTTACTTTTGAAAATAAAGGCTCTAATAATGTCGTAATTACTGGGAAGGTAAATAAAGCTAACATCCCTATAGCAACATTAGATAGTTTTAAGGCATAGAAATAAGTAATCCAATGTGCAGCCATAAAAACTGAGGCTAACACAAAAACGTTTCGATCTTTTTTAGATTTAATTTTTAAAGAAACACCTTTGTATTTACAGAATATAAATAAAAAAACAGCTGCTAAACCAGATCGCCACCAAACAAGAACAGGTGTTGGCATGTCTATAAATTTACCTAAACTTCCTGATGTACTAATAAAAACTGTGGCCAAAGTGAGCCAAAGTAAATGATTAGTATGATTGTTTAATTTCATAGTTCAGACAGGACTTTCAGCGCTTTTGATGTTGAAGTAATATTATTAAAAGTAATAAGTAGTCGCAGACCGTTTCGAGTCTGTTTTTCTTTCATTTTACATTTTGTTGCATTACGTTGAACATACTGCAAAACTCTAGAGAAATTATCACTTTGATAAAAGGCGCTGTTTTGATCTTGAATAAAATAGCCTATTAACTTACTTTGTTTCATTATAAGCTTCTCGACACCAATCTTTGTTGCTATCCATTTTAATCGTACGCTATCTAATAAATCTGATACTTGAGTAGGCATTTCCCCAAAACGGTCAATAATTTCAGATTCAAATTTTTGTAAAGCTTCCTCAGTTTTGGTGTCGTTGAGTTTGGTGTAAAGATTAAGACGTTCAGTAATATTATTAACGTAATCATCTGGGAAAAGCAATTCAAAATCAGTGTCAATCGTTACATCTTTAACGAAAGTTTTCGGTTTACCATCGTCTTTATATAAATCTGCAAACTCAGATTCTTTAAGTTCTTCGATAGCTTCGTTTAAGATTTTCTGGTAAGTGTCAAACCCAATATCATTAATAAATCCACTTTGCTCGCCACCTAATAAATCACCTGCGCCTCGGATTTCTAAGTCTTTCATGGCAATGTTAAATCCGCTTCCAAGCTCTGTGAATTGCTCTAAAGCAGTGATACGTTTTCTGGCATCTGTAGTCATTGCAGAATACTCTGGTGTAATGAAATAGCAAAATGCTTTTTTGTTGCTTCGACCAACACGACCACGCATTTGGTGTAAGTCGCTAAGACCAAAATTATTGGCGTTATTTATAAAAATGGTATTAGCGTTCGGTACATCTAATCCACTTTCGACAATTGTTGTACTTACCAAAACATCAAATTCGCCATTCATAAAAGCAAGCATCAACTCTTCTAATTTTTTGCCATCTAGTTGACCATGGCCAATGCCAATTTTAGCATCCGGAACTAGACGTTGAATCATACCAGCAACTTCTTTTATGTTTTCGATTCGGTTATGAATAAAGAATATTTGTCCGCCCCGTTGAATCTCATAACTCACAGCATCTCTAATCGTTTCTTCACTAAAACGAATCACATGACTTTCTATAGGATAACGATTTGGTGGAGGCGTTGTAATCACCGATAAATCACGAGCCGCCATTAAACTAAACTGAAGTGTCCTTGGTATAGGCGTAGCTGTTAATGTCAATACATCAACGTTTTCTTTTATAGTCTTAAGCTTTTCTTTTACAGCGACACCAAACTTTTGTTCTTCGTCAACGATTAGAAGGCCTAAATCTTTAAATTTTACGTTTTTATTAGCAAGTTGATGTGTGCCTATTATAATATCAACACTTCCTTTTTCGAGTCCTTCAAGGGTTTCGCGTTTTTGTTTTGCTGTTCTAAAACGATTGACATAATCTACAGTAACAGGAAAATCTTTTAAGCGTTCGCTAAATGTCCTTGAATGCTGATAAGCAAGAATTGTTGTTGGAACTAAAACAGCAACTTGTTTCCCGTTATCTATTGCTTTAAAAGCAGCTCTAATAGCAACTTCAGTTTTACCAAAGCCAACATCGCCACAAACTAAGCGGTCCATTGGACGCTCACTTTCCATATCTGCTTTAATGTCTGCTGTAGAGCTAATTTGGTCAGGTGTATCTTCATAAATAAAAGACGCTTCTAACTCATGTTGCATATGGCTGTCTGGCGCATATTGAAAGCCTTTTCTTAACTTACGTTTTGCATAGAGTTTTATAAGGTTAAAGGCAATTTCCTTAACGCGAGACTTAGTCTTTTGCTTAAGTGTTTTCCATGCTTTGCTGCCTAGTTTATAAACCTTTGGCGGCTTCCCATCTTTACCATTAAACTTGGTAATTTTATGAAGTGAGTGAATACTTAAATACAGCACATCGCGCTCGCCATAGACTAATTTTATAGCCTCTTGTTTTTTACCTTCGACATCTATTTTCTGGAGTCCACCAAATTTACCAATACCATGGTCAATGTGTGTGACGTAATCACCAATTTCAAGATTTGTCAATTCTTTTAAAGTAATCGCTTGCTTTTTGGCATAACCATTCTTTAAATGAAATTTATGATAGCGGTCAAAAATCTGATGATCGGTATAGACCGCAATCTTATGAGTTGAATCTACAAAACCTTGATAAAGCGAAAGCACCACAGTTTTATAATTGACTTCTCTTTCAGAATCTTCAAAAATGTCATGAAAGCGTTTAGCTTGTTGTTCGCTAACACAGGCAATATAGTTGACAATTCCGTTATTATGATTGTCGTTTAAATCATCAATTAACAGATTGAATTGCTTATTAAATGAGGGTTGTGGTTTGGTATTATATTGAATGGCCTCACTACTAAAAACAGCTGAACTACCAAATTCAACTAAGCTATAATCCAAAAACTGGCGCTTTAATACTTCAGAATTACAAAACAATTCATCAGGAGAAGCGTGTTTTATGTCTTCAGAAAGCGCATTAAATGCTTCAATTGCTTTTTCGTAAAAACTATCAATTCTTGAAAATAATAAAGATGGATTTTTAGAAAAAACAACTGTTTTAGAAGAAATGTATTTTAGAAAACTTTCTCGTTTTTCTTCAATAAATTTATTGGCAACATTTGGGATGATGCTTACCTTTTTAATACGCTCTGTGGATAACTGAGTCTCTACATCAAAGGTTCTAATACTATCGACTTCATCGCCAAAAAATTCTATACGATATGGTTCGTCGTGAGAAAACGAAAATACATCAACAATACCACCACGAACTGAAAAATCACCAGGTTCTGTAACAAAGTCGACACGTTTAAACTTGTATTCGAACAAAACTTCATTTACAAAATCGATACTTAACTCATTACCAACAGCAATTTTAAGTGTATTTTTTTCAAGCTCCTTTTTTGTGACTACTTTTTCAAAAAGTGCATCAGGATAAGTAACAATTAGCGCTGGTTTTTTTCGAGAGTTGATTCTATTTAAAACCTCGGCACGTAACAATACATTAGCATTATTAGTTTCTTCTATTTGATATGGTCTACGATAACTGCCAGGATAGAATAATACATCTTTAGTATTTACTAGTTGCTCTAAATCATTGAGGTAATAGGCAGCTTCTTCTTTATCATCAAAAATGACTAAGAAAGGCTGTTCGGTACTTTTAAAAACTTCAGAAATTACTATTGATAGCGAAGAGCCAACTAAGCCTTTTAAATGAGAATTCCCTTTAGAATTGGCAATAGCATTTTGCAGATTTTGCGTTTGCAAAGCCTGTGCATAGGTTTGGGTAATTGTTGCTTTACTCAATGTCCTTATTTTGAGTGTGCAAATATAAAATTTTTTAAGCCTATCTATATTGAAAATCTTTTATTAGAATTATATTTGCACCGACTTAAAAAAACAAGATATGTCATTTTCAGATTTATTCGAAAGCGGATTTCAAAAGCGTAATCAAGATCACTTTGCGGCAATAGTTAGAATAGCTATGAGCGATGGTGTTATTAATGATGCAGAAAAAGCTTTTTTAGATAGATTAGCTACACGCTTAGATATTACAGAACACGATTATAAAGATATTCTTAAAGGTTATAATACACATCCAATAAATGCACCACATTCTTACGACACACGTTTAGAGCGTTTGTATGATTTAGCACGTATGGTTTGGGCAGATGATATAGAAGGGTCAGACCAAGTTTCTTTACTAGAGAAATTGTGTGTAGGCTTAGGATTTAACCACGAAAATGTAAAGTATATTGCTGATAAAGCATTGACACTTGTGCATTATAAAGTAGACCTAGAAGATTTTATTGAAAAAATGAAAAATATGAATCAGTAATTATTGATTCTAGAATATACTTAAAAGCGAACAGATATGTTCGCTTTTTTTATGCATTACGCATAAATTCTTCGGCCTTTTCTACCATGTTTTTACTGCCACAGATAAATGGTACTCGCTCATGAAGTTCTGTGGGCTCAATATCCATAATTCTTGTAAAACCGTCGCTAGCTTTACCATTGGCTTGCTCTGCCAAAAACGCCATAGGATTGCATTCGTAAAGCAAGCGTAATTTTCCTTTTGCGTTTTTAGAACTTTTAGGATACATGTAGATGCCACCTTTAATCATATTTCTATGAAAATCTGAAACCAAAGACCCAATATAACGCGACGTATATGGTCTGTCGCCCTCTTCCATTTGGCAGTATTTAATATAGTTTTTTATGCCTTTTGGGAAGTGAATGTAATTCCCTTCATTGACCGAATAGATTCGTCCATCTTCTGGGAATTGCATATTTGGATGCGATAAATAAAATGTACCAATAGCAGGGTTTAATGTAAAACCATTAACACCATGGCCTGTCGTATAAACAAGCATTGTAGATGTACCATAAACCACATAACCAGCGGCGACTTGTTTATTTCCTTTCTGTAAAAAATCGTCTATTGTTACAGGGGTACCTACAGGTGTTACACGTCTGTAAATAGAAAAAATTGTACCAACAGAAACATTGACATCTATATTAGAAGAACCATCCAAAGGGTCAATTAAAACAATATACTTGTTTTGATGATTTTCATCCTGGCTATTAATAGCTATAAAATCATCTTCTTCTTCACTGGCAATACCACATACAATATTCCGCTTTGTTAGAGTTTGAATAAACTTGTCATTAGCATACACATCTAATTTTTGCTGATCTTCGCCTTGAACATTAGTATCTCCAGCTGCACCAATAATATCAACTAAGCCGGCTTTGTTAACTTCGTGATTAACGACTTTTGCAGCTAACCGTATGGAGTTTATAAGTCTAGATAACTCTCCTGATGTGTACTTAAAGGAGGATTGATTTTCAATAATAAATTCACCTAAAGTTTGATTTGGCTGCGACATGAACTAGAAAATTGATTTTGTTGGAGCAAATATCGGATTTTATATTCACTATAACGTTTTCGTGAACGAATTTTTTGTCTGTAAAACCTACAATTAGATTATATTTGGGTTTATCATTTTACTATTATGAACTTACCACGATTAGCTATAAAAGAAGACATGCCACGAGTCTTTGAATTAATTACAGAATTGGCAGTTTTTGAAAAAGAACCTGATGCAGTAGAAGTCACTGTAGAGCAATTGATTAATGATGGTTTTGGAGATTACCCAAAATTTGTGTGTTTTGTTGTTGAGGTAGATAACAATGTTGAAGGATTAGCACTTATCTATGCGAGATATTCTACATGGAAAGGCGAAGTAATTCATTTAGAAGATTTAATTGTTAACCAAACCTTTAGAGGAAAAGGGTTGGGAACAGTCTTACTTGATGAAGTTGTAAAATATGGAAAGGAAAAAGGTGTGAAGCGCATATCTTGGGATGTATTAGATTGGAATGAGCCAGCTATAGAGTTCTATGAAAAAAAAGGCGCAAATGTGATGAGAGATTGGGATATTGTGCAAATGGATGAGCAAGCTATAGACGATTACTTAAGTAGGTTGTAAAATGAAAATTTTCAAGTTTGGTGGCGCATCTGTTAAAGATGCAGAAGGTGTAAAAAATGTAGCTACTGTTTTAAAAACAGTTGGCTATAAGAATACACTTGTTGTAGTCTCAGCAATGGGAAAGACCACTAATGCGATGGAATTGGTTATAAAAAATTATTTTGATAACAAAACTGAGCTTCAGAGTGCATTGCAAGATGTGAAAAAGTTTCATAATCAGATTTTACTAGATCTTTTTGATAACGAAAGACATTCTGCATTTGAAGCTGTAAAACATCTATTTACAGAATTAGAAAGTTTTCTTAAAACCAATAAATCGCCGGATTATAATTTTGTTTATGATCAAACCATAGGTTATGGTGAGTTGATTTCAACAACTATTATCAGCTATTACCTCAATGAAATTGGTTTAAAAAATACGTGGTTAGATGTCCGTTCTTTTATAAAAACAGACAATTATTATCGCCGTGCAAATGTAGATTGGGATAGTACTCAAGAGGAAATTACGGCACGTCTAGACACACAAGTTTTAAATATTACCCAGGGTTTTTTAGGTAGTGACACTAATAACTTTACAACAACTCTAGGCAGAGAAGGTAGCGATTATACCGCTGCAATTTTTGCGTATTGTTTAAATGCAACGAGCGTTACCATCTGGAAAGATGTACCTGGTGTTTTAAATGCAGACCCACGATATTTTGAAAACGCGCAATTGCTCAATCAAATATCTTACAGAGAAGCTATTGAGTTGGCATTTTATGGCGCTTCGGTAATTCATCCCAAAACGCTTCAGCCCTTACAACGTAAGGAAATTCCCTTGTATGTAAAATCATTTTTAAATCCTGAAAATGAAGGAACAAGTGTAAGCAAAGGCAAAACACTAGAGCCAGAAATTCCTTGTTTTATTGTTAAGAAAAATCAAATATTAATTTCGCTTTCATCATTAGATTTTTCATATATCGTAGAAGAAAATATAAGTGAGATTTTTAATTTGTTGCATTTATATAAAATGAAAGTAGATGTGATTCAGAATTCTGCAATTAGTTTTTCAGTATGTTTAGAAAATTCATATAATAATCTTGAGAAATTACTTCAGCACTTAAAAGCAAAATTTAATGTAACATGTTATGAGAACGTGAGTCTTTATACCATTAGACATTTTAACGAAGAGGTCATAGCCCATCTCGAAAAAGATAAAACCGTGTTGTTGAAACAATTAATGCAGGAGACCGTTCAATTAGTAACTATCTAAACATTCACTACATTTGTTTATATGACAAAATCATCAAATACAGGATTAGTGTCCGCTAAAGAAGTCGCAAAAGCCATTAACGCTGATAAGTATGGTTTTATAGGCACTTTTGCGGGTTGGGTTTTGATGAAAGTCCTCAAAATATCTTCACTTAACAAGATTTACAATCATAATAAACACCTAAAAGACCTTAAGTTTCTAGATGGTCTTCTTAATGATTTTGAAATAAAATTTGAAATACCAGAAGAAGACTTAAAGCGTTTGCCTAAAGAAGGCCCTTACATCACTGTTTCTAATCATCCGTTAGGTGGAATTGATGGTATTTTATTGCTAAAGCTGATGATTGAACAACGAAGTGATTTTAAAATCATCGCTAATTTTTTATTGCACAGAATAGAGCCTTTGAAACCTTATATTATGCCTGTTAATCCTTTTGAGGACAGAAAGGATGCAGCTAGCAGTATATCGGGGTTTAAAAATGCCATAATGCATTTGCGTGATGGTCACCCACTAGGTGTTTTTCCTGCAGGAGAAGTATCTACGTATAGAGATGGAAAGCTAGTGGTTGATAAACCTTGGGAAGATGCCGCAATGAAATTAATACAAAAGGCAGAAGTTCCTGTAGTGCCTATTTATTTTCATGCTAAAAACAGTAGACTATTTTATAGACTTTCTAAAATAAGCGATACGCTTAGAACTGCTAAATTACCATCAGAGTTATTAACGCAGAAACGACGTGTTATTAAGGTTAGAATAGGAAAATCAATTTCTGTAAAAAATCAAAAAGAACATTCTGAATTAAAAGATTTTTCAGATTTTCTAAGACAGAAAACGTATATGTTATCTCGGGCTTTTGAGGATAAACCAAAGATTTTAGATAATATTCAGTCGTCTCTAAAGGTTCCCAAACCAGCAAAACGGATAGTTACTCCTGTAGATTCTGAAGCAATGATTAGCGAGGTTGAAGTTTTAAAAGGTAAAGATTGTAGATTGCTTGTTAGTAAAAATTACGAAGTGTATTTAGCTTCCCCTGAGGATATCCCAAATATTCTTAGAGAAGTTGGGCGTTTACGTGAAATTACATTTAGAGAAGTTGGTGAAGGGACCAACGAATCTATAGATTTAGATGATTTTGACACCTATTATCATCATATGTTTTTGTGGGATGCTAATGCTCAGAAAATTGCTGGGGCTTATAGAATGGGATTAGGATCTAAGATTTTTGAACGTTATGGTATTGACGGATTTTATCTTCAGGATTTATTTCGTTTTGAGCCTGAGCTTTATAAAATGATGAGTCAGTCCATAGAAATGGGACGCGCATTTATAATTAAAGAATACCAGCAGAAACCAATGCCGTTGTTTTTACTTTGGAAAGGCATTGTTCATACAACCTTACGTTATCCAGAACACAAATATTTGATTGGTGGTGTTAGTATTAGCAATCAGTTTTCGAACTTTTCAAAAAGTTTGATGATTGAGTTTATGAAGTCACATTACTACGATCCATATGTGGCCCAATATGTACATCCTAAAAAAGAGTTTAAAGTAAAGCTTAAAGATGCTGATAAAGATTTTGTATTTGATGCTACTGAGGCAGATCTAAATAAGTTTGATAAGATTATTGATGAGGTTGAGCCAGGCGCATTGAGACTTCCTGTTTTACTAAAAAAATATATTAAGCAGAATGCAAGATTAGTTGCCTTTAATGTTGACCCATTATTTAATAACGCAGTTGACGGGTTAATGTATATTAAGATTGCAGACTTGCCAGAAAGTACTGTAAGACCAGTAATGGAAGAGTTTCAAGCTGAATTGGAGCGTAAATTTATGGACAATAATGATAAATAAAATCATTTATACATTATTCTTTTTCTCTTGTGTATTTGTACAAGCGCAAACATTTAAAGGAAAAGTTCTAGATGCGCAAACTAAAGAACCTCTAGAAACAGTTTCGGTCTATTTTGATAACACAACCATTGGTACAACTACAAATGAGTTAGGCGAATTTTCTATTGATTATAATGATGCCGTACAATCGACTTTAGTAATCTCGTTTTTGGGCTATGAAAAAGTATTTATTTCAGATTATAGAAACAAATCAGAAGTTACTGTAGAGCTAAAAGAATCTATAAATGAACTCGATGAAGTTATTATAGATACTGACGATGGTATGTCTAGAGAACGAAAATTAAGATGGTTTAGAAATGAGTTTTTAGGAAGATCCGAAAACGCAAAATCTTGTAAAATCTTAAACGAAAAAGATATTAAACTTAGATATAATAAGCGCCAGCGTGTCATAACGGCTTGGTCAAATAAACCCGTTATTGTAAGAAATAAAAGTTTACAATATGAAGTAAGTTTTGATATTATTGATTTTGAAATTGTATTAGGAAACTTTAACCCTAAATCTGTAACGTATTTAGGGACTTCTTTTTATAAAGACTTAGATACTAAAAAGAAGAATAAAATTCTAAAGGCTAGAGCAAAGACCTATAAAGGTTCGATACAACATTTTATGCGTGCTTTGTATAACAAACAACTCGAAGAAGAAGGCTATATTTTTGGAAAGGAAGGCTTTAAAGTAAAACCATATGACCATTTTATAATTAAGGATAATGCAGAGGGTTTAGATCTTAAAACAATAAGTCTAAAAGACAATAGGTTAGATATTTTTTATAACGATGTAGTGGAGTCTATAATAGAGGTTTCTACAACCGAATTTATAGTTGATAAATATGGTAATTATGAGCCCATTCCAAATGTTTTATTCGGTGGAAACATGGGGAAACAACGTATAGCGGATTCTTTACCTTTGGATTATCAATTAACTAATTAGGTAAATAAAAACCCGAAATTTTTTCCGGGTTTTAGATAGAACTTATTAAAGATTATAATAAGTCGTTTTTATTTTTGATTTAATTTAGAGTTATATATCTAATACTTTATTAAGC
>CAZBMY010000002.1:32921-33059 GCA_964492855.1 uncultured Flavobacteriaceae bacterium | reverse complement strand
ACTGTACGTGACACACTTGCTGAATTTCCTGCTGCATCACTTACACTATAATCTATTGTATAAACTCCGGCGATTGCCGTATTTACAGACCCAGATGTAACGATACTTCCTGTTAAATCGCCATCAATATTATCCGAA
>CAZBMY010000002.1:18924-32821 GCA_964492855.1 uncultured Flavobacteriaceae bacterium | reverse complement strand
ACTGTACGTGATACACTTGCTGAATTTCCTGCCGCATCACTGACGCTGTAATCTACTATATAAACGCCTGCAGTAGCTGTATCTACAGACCCAGATGTAACGATACTTCCTGTTAAATCGCCATCAATATTATCCGAAGCCGTAGCACCTTGTTCTACATAAGCCTCTCCTACATTTAAATCAATTGAAGATGAACCTATCAATGTAATTACTGGTGCTGTAGTATCTGCTATAACATTTACTGTACGTGATACACTTGCTGAATTTCCTGCCGCATCACTGACGCTGTAATCTATTGTATAAACGCCTGCTATAGCTGTATCTACTGACCCAGACGTAACGATGCTTCCTGTCAAATCGCCATCAATATTATCCGAAGCCGTAGCGCCTTGTTCTATATAAGCCTCTCCAACATTTAAATCAATTGAAGATGGACCTATCAATGTAATTACAGGAGGAACAGTTTCTGGTCCTGAAGACACTCCTTTGATAATAACCTCATCAATGAATACTTGATCATTATTATTAGATGCATCACAACGAATTCTAAATCTAGAATTAGATGCAAAATTTATATTAGACGCATCAATGGTTACATTAGCGCTAAAGAAATTACCATTAGAGAAATCTGTTCCGCTTATAAAATTATCAACTATTTGATAACTGCTCCCATTAAAGAACTCTACAAAAAAGTTTTCTCCACTTTCAATACTGATAGCAAAATAATTAAATGTCATCTCTAGACTATCAAATCCTGTTGCATCTATTACAGGAGAGGTCATTGATGAAGCAGTACCAGAATTATCTCTTAAACGTATAGAAAACAATCCTTCGGATGAATTTGATGATTGTACTCTAGCAACATCATTACCACCATCTACCCAGCCATCTAATCCTGTTTCAAAAAAGCCTTCGCTCAAAACATTATCTGTTGTGGTGAAATTTGTAGAATTACTAAATGCTGAACTTGCTGTATCACATTTTGAATTTACTTGAACTTCGTAATTTGTTGTAGCACTCAACCCTCCTATAGTAAATGAATTGGTTGAAAGGTTTGAAACTGTTATCCAACTAGACACCCCTACTCGTCTGTATCTTAAATCATATGTGGCCGATGGTACAACATCCCAATTAACATCAACTGAAGTTGATGTAATATTTGATACTGATACATTTGAAGGTGGATTTGTTGCATCACAAGGTAACTCTATAGCCACAACACTAAAATCATCAAACGTAAAACCTTCAAAATTTACATTCACATAAGAATCTTGTCTATTAGAGCCTTCTGTTTTAAAATCAAACCTAAAAAACACTGTCGATTGTCCTAATAAGAATGCATTGTTTTGACTGTCAATTACGATTTCATCCATATTCCATCGGTCCTGAGTATCACCATCATATAAAGGCGCACCATCTGGTTGAAAATTGTTATTTGTAGAGCTCTTGCCTGAATATGTATTATTAATATTTGGTGCCCCAGGTTTTGTGAGTTTTGTACATAAAGGTGTCCAAGTACTTCCGTTTGTAGAAGCTTCTATTTGTACATAATCAAAACTTCTCTCTAAATCCCATTTAGCATAATACTGAATAATAGCTGTACTCACACCAGATAAATTTATAGGATTTACCAATCGTATTTGCTTGTTTTCATTATTACTGTATGGTGCAGAAAAGGTGCTTGTAATAGCAGATGAGCCTGAAAAGGCGTCAGAAGTTACAGACCACGTTCCGCCACTGGTTGTCCAATTATTTAATCCTGAAACGTCTGGGTTGTCTAAAAATAAAACCGAAGGGTTGTATATCTTCTTAATATTAGTTTCGTATAAGACATTATCTGTTGCATAGTCATTGGTTAATGTAACTCTATATTCAATTTCTTCATTGGGTTGAATGTTTGGGTCTAATTCATAACTTACTGCCACATTTCTTTGCTCAAGTACTGACATTCCCGAAAGAGATTCAGGTCCTGAGACAGTAACAATATTTGAAGATACAGGCGTAACTGTAACTGTAAATGTACTCGCCTTTTGACCTAAATTTTCGACTGCAAAATCAAAGCTTCCTGTTATTGATGAAATATCTGTTTGAGATAAATCGTGCAGTTTTGCATATTTACCACTAAAATATGCTGCTAGGAAATTCATCCGCATAGCACGTTTTGCAATTGGCACATAATTGGAAGGTGCTGGCCAAAAGCCGCTTCCTGTTGCACCTGCCTCGGCAGAAGATCCATTCTCTGGTGTCCATGATAAAGTTTGCTTACCAGAACCTGTCCCTGTAGGTGTTCCGTTAGCGCTTACCCCTGCTGGTCCCCCAAGCATCCAATCGTTCATGTTACCACTATTTAATGCACTAATAGACGTGCTTGGCCCATGTGCATAACGGTTATATTCCGTCATGTCGTGGTTATACTTAGAGTATTCGTCTGGTCTAGGATTGGTTATTGTGGTACCTGCATAAGCATGAAGCATTGCGTTTTTAAACGAATGATGGTTTAATGCTAATTCAAAATCATGTTGAAGAAAAAAGTCTCTCATGATTTGCGTTTCATTTTCTGAAAATGGCCCTGAACCTAGGAAAGTTTGGCTACAAGGATCTGAAGAAGCACCTCCATTACCCCAGTAATAAGCAGAGTTTCTATTTAAGTCTACCCCATAATCATCTGATGAACTTACCGTACCACAGCTACCTGAAATATTTCTATTCTTACGTTGCAATCCTCCTCCATTTGGAGCAATATTTTGATTATGCACAAATCCATCTGGATTGAAAACAGGAATAAAATAAAGGGCTTGATTATTTACCAGATTTCTAATAGCTGGATCTGAATCATAATTTTCTAAGATATACCACATAAAAAATAACTGATTCATAACCGTTGAGGCTTCTCTAGAATGAATTAAAGATTGGTATAACGTCTCTGGTTCGTTTGACTCATCAACATCTGGATTATCAGATATTCTTACATAATAGACTGTTCTTCCCTCAATTGTAGTTTGACCTGTTGAAGACGCGTTTGTTTTTGCTGAAATTAAATTAGGGTATTGCGCTCTCATGTCATCGAGTTCTTGCAATACCATATCAAAAGTTAAGCACCCACCAAACGAGTTTGGTGACGGGTTAGGGTTTAAATTAAAATTAACAGGCACTGCCCAATCAATCTCATCACAATCGTCATGTTGTCCTACATTATTAATAATTTCGTTAACACTAAAAGATCTAGTTACTGTAGAATTTAGCTTCATTTGCTCTAACTCTGCTCTAGCATTAGATAAATCTTCAGAAGACCTATTACTATAAAAAGACTGTAAATCATCTATTAATACTTGATAACCAATACCTTTGTTATCTAATACGTCTAATTCAGAATCACTTAATTCAATTTGAAGTTGATTATTGACAAATACAGATCCACAAGTCAAATCTATCCCGTCATCACTTAACTTCTGTATCGTGTTTTGGTTGGCATTTGTGACTAATATTCTTTTATACTTAGTTTGTGGAATGCTTTCATTACTTATTTGTGCTAATGATAAGTTTAGACTCATCAAAAATAGTAGTAGAAGTTTAAATGATTTCATAATAATTAAGTGTTAGGATCCTACAATTTAATTATTGATTGCTTACTAAAAGACCTTTACGTTGTTAAATTTCAACATTCTATTGTTAATTAACACCTTCAAATAGATTAGAAATTACGGAAAAACCGTAACTAAAAAAATCCAGATTATTTCTAATCTGGATTTTTTTATTCATACCCTCATTTAAAGGTTTCTCAACATAGGTTACTTTTTCACAAGCTTACGAAATGCTCTTATTCCATTAGAAGATTCTATCCCAACCAAATATATACCACTCTCTAAAGAAGAGATATCTACCTGACGTTCAAAAATAGGATTAGACAATTTAGACCATTGAGAACGCTTAACTATTTTACCAGTTAAATCATATATGTTCAAGTTTATATCTATCGCTTCTCCATTTTGAGTACCAAATCCTAATCGGATATTCAACTCATTTTTTGCAGGATTAGGAAAGACAGAAAAATCTTTAATCTGGGTATTCCCTTCTAAATCGTTTGTTGGAGTATTTCTTTCATTTGCAATCGCTCCAGAGTTTTGTGCACAAAAACTAATACTCGAAAGCGAAATACTAATCGATGCAGAACTTCCAGATACACCATTGCTTAAAGACACTGTTACTTGAGACATAAGGTCAGAAATAGAAACATTTGCAGTACTCTGGTTAGCTCCGCTAAATGAATTAAATGTTTGTGTTTGACCATTACCATCAACATATGTTACAGTTGCCACTTCTTCAAATCTATTTCTTGGGTTTCCATTAATTCTACCATCTAATCCAGATATAGTGAACGTAACATCTCTAGATAAGTTTGAAAAGCTAAAGGTTGTAGAGCTAGAGCCATTTAAAACATTAGGGCTAAAATTCCCTATCCCATTAGTACAATCACCAACATCACAGGCATCAGGTACGCCGTTACCATCAACATCTATAGTATCATCACCTCCTGGGCAAATATCATCAGCATCACAAACACCATCGCCATCAGAATCCGCAAAGGTACCTGCACAACCACAATCAGGACCATATACATCATTTATTGTACATGGATCTCCGTCATCACAGCTAGTACCGATAAGGCTATCATCAAGGTCTGGACATTGATCATCTTCATCACAAACACCATCACCGTCCGAATCCGTACAATTTAATGTTACACAAGATTGAACTGAACCTAATGTAATACTCATATTAGCTCCAGCATTTCCGTCAAAACCATCTGATAACGCAATAGTAACTGATTGTATAACACCCGGTATAGATACATTAACACTACTTGTTGTATTACCTGTAAAGGTGCCAAAATTTTGAGATGCACCGTTGCCATCAACATATGTAACAACAACCTGGTCTATAAATCTATTTCTAGGATTACCACCCGTTCTAGAATTCAATTCAGAAATTGCAAAAGTGGCATCTTCATGTGTACCACCATTAAAATTTAGCGTAGTATTAGTTGATCCTGTTCCTGTATGATTTAAGCTATTTGAATTAAAGTTGCTCGTTGTAGGTGTACATTCTACACTAGTAGTTACTACAGCACTATTACTTTGCGCAGATAAATTACCTGAAGTATCTCTAGCTCTAACAGTAAATGAATAGCTAGTTTGCTGATTTAATCCAGTTACTTGCAATGTTAGAGCACTTGTTGTTGCTATTATGTTTCCGTCCTGAAATACATCATAGTTATCTACAGCTACATTATCTGAAGATGCACTCCATGATAAATCTGCAGAAGATGCGGTTACATTACTTGCAGATAAATTTGTCGGAACAGAAGGTGCTGTAGTATCTGGGTCTTGCGTCGTAGCATCTAATGAAGCACTTTGTGCTGATTGATTTGAAGACCCATCTCTAGCTAATACGGTATAACTATATGTTGTTGATGCTGATAAACCAGTGACCGAAATGTTAGTTGAAGGTGTTGTTCCTATTGAATTTCCATCTTGAAATACTTCATATTCTGAAACACCAACATTATCCGTAGATGCATCCCAATTTAAATCTAAACTGTTTGTTGTAATATTTGAAGCTGTTAGGTTTTGTGGTACAGAAGGTGCTTCTGTATCAGGTACTGTCGTTGCTGTAAATTGCCCTGTAAATACACCTCTACCATACGTAGATGCAATAATCTGGTTATTGTTATCGTCTCCATTAACAGCCCAATAATCAAATGACGTTACACTAACATCACTCATACCGTTATAAGCCTGAGACCAATTAGGATTTGCATCATTAAAGTTAGATGTAGACCATACCCCTAATTGCGTCGCTAAAATAGCTTCATTTCTATTTAAAGGATTTTGAAGTATATCTCTTACCGGAATGTTTGGTAAATCCCCTTCTTTACTCGTCCAATTAGCTCCAGCATCAGAAGTTGCCCAAACACTAGTTACACCATAATTGTGTATAGTTACAAAAATATCATTTGCAGTTTCTCCATATCTTACTGAAGACACAGACCCTACAAAAGGTGTTGCAATTGTAGAAAAAGACGCATTTGTATTTGTTACACCTGTAAGTCTCAATAAGCTACCGTTCTTTAATCCTACATACCACACATTACTTTCAAAAGGCGACGCTCTAAAAGCTGATGGCGCATCTGTTAATGCTGCATTTGTTAAACTGCCATTTGTATTAGAAGCTACATTAATAGATTTTATAGCAAAACTTGTTCCTGCAGAATTATTAGTTAATAAACGATTTGCATCACTGTCATAATCCATCTGATTCACAAAATCTCCTCTAGATTGGTCGCTAGATAATGTTGTTGCTCCTCCTTGACGTCTTCCTAATCCATTCCATGGCAAACTAAATCTGTATATAACATTTGCAACAAATGTTGCTATCATATATTGCCCATCTTTATCTACAAATGTGTAAAACCCATCACCATCAGATAGTTCTTCTGAACCATTAATTCCTGGGTCTGCATTTGCATTTCTAAAAGCTTGAGAACCGTTATCTTGTGCTCCAGCTGTGAAAATCACATCTGTTGTACCACTACCATCAGGACCAATTGCTGCTTTTACATATTGCGTAACATTATAATTATTATTTCTTACGCCTATTGCACTACCAGAACCAGAAGCTGCTGATAAACTTGAAGCATAATATACACCACCATCTGTACCAAAAATAGCTTGGTTAGAATTACCCGGTCTAAATGTCATGGCATGTTGATCTGCATGAACTAAAGGAACATTTAAAGTATTTAGTCCTGGGTTATTAGACCATTTTGAAATCTGTGTCCAGGAAGATCCTCCGTTAGTCGATCTGAATAAATCAATCCCACCTACGTAAACAATATCATCATTGTTTGGATCAGCCTCAATTACTAAATCGTAAAAAGCCTGTCCTCTAGTAAAATCGTTTGCAGGAATTCCCTGGTCGGCATCATTAGGCAACGCTGTTGTAGAAGCAGAGGCAAATGCATTAGTCGTTGTATAAATCAATACAGGAGAAGTCGTTGTTGTTCCTTCTGTAAGTGCATACATTTTATTTGGGTTTGTCGCAGATACTTCTATCTCAACTCTATCCGAGTTTGGTAGAGGTGATGCGCCTGCTGCTGTCCAAGTCGTTCCGTTTGTTGAACTAAAAACTTGTCCTCCACCTGAACCAAAAGCATTGCCAATAGTTGACATCCATAAGGTATTGTCAGCACTAACTTCAAAATCATTTGGTATCGCATAGAACGTATTTGCTCCAGAAGTATTTGCTTCTAAATTAGTAGACTCAATTCTATTCCATGAGTTCCCCCCGTCTGTAGAATGGTATAATCCTGCTGTTTGTAAACCTAACCAATTCGTTGGGTTTGCTGCATCTCCATAAACAAATGCTCCAACACCAACAAACAGCTCTGTATTACCATTATTATCCCAAGCCTGAACATCATTAACGTAAAAAAGGCCTGATAAGAATAAATTAGTTGCATTAAATTCGAAAGTAGCTGCACCCGCTGCTGGAATATTTACTGATGTCCATGAGTTACCTCCATCATTAGTTACATAAACTCCATTACCAACAACATCTCCAGCTGTATACTGCTCTCCTGTCGCCATAAACCATCTATTAGAATTATTAGGGTCTACTGTAATTGATGTTACAGATAAATTACCAGGAACATTTTGCACACGTTCCCATTGCGAGCTAGAACTTGTGATGTTTGTGTTTTTCCATAATCCACCACTAACACCACCAGCATATACCGTATTATTTGTAGCATCATTAGGGTCAAAAAGTATAGCTCTAGTACGTCCTCCAATATCATTTGGTCCTCGTTCTTCCCAATCGTTACCTGCTTCTCCAGGATTACGTTGACTAATTCTTTGTTGAATTAATTCTTCTCTTAAAATGGCGACTTCACCTTCATCTAATTTACCCGTTGCAGGATTAACAGAAAGCTCCCACATTTGCTCGAAATAGCGATTTGGAGGAAGTCCCTCTAACTTTCGTTTCTTTTTATCCCAAGTTAAAGTCTCTTTAAAAGGTGAATTAGCAACTACCTCAGCATGCTGAGCGCGCTGCTCTTCAATTGTTAATTCTTTGTTTGACTCATTATTTTGGTTTACAAAAGTAAAAGCCATAATTCCTACTAGAAGAACAGTTAAGCCTCCTAATACTTTGCGTAATTTTTTTGTCATTTTTGGATGATTTGTGTTAGATTGTCTTTTTTAAGCAATAGCCGAAAGTATTAAAATTATGTTAACGCACAATAGAATTCATAATATTTTCGATGAACCGCTTATAATTTCTCAAAAACACTTACTTAGTTTTGTAATATTATAGCCTTACATTTGCTTATGAAAAAACCTGAAATACTTAAAATTCATAACCTTAGCGTCTGTTTCAAATCTAAAAACACATTAACAGAAGTTGTAAATAATGTATCTTTTAATGTACTTTCAAACGAAATTTTAGCAATCGTTGGAGAATCAGGGTCGGGAAAATCAGTTTCTTCTTTATCTATAATGGGATTACTTCCTAAAGCTATTTCAAAAGTTACAAACGGTTCTATTTTATTTGAAGGAAAAGAATTACTTCAAACTTCTAATAAAGAATTTCAAAATATTAGAGGAAATGAGATCTCAATGGTGTTTCAGGAGCCAATGAGCTCTTTAAATCCGTCTATGACATGCGGTAAACAAGTTGCTGAATTAATTAAAAAACATCAAACCTTATCTAAAAGTCTTATTAAAGAGGAAGTGCTTTCATTGTTTAAACAAGTAAAACTACCAGACCCTGAGCGTACATATAAAGCCTATCCTCACGAGATTTCTGGTGGTCAAAAACAACGCGTTATGATTGCTATGGCAATTTCTTGTAAGCCAAAACTTTTAATTGCAGATGAGCCAACCACTGCTCTAGATGTTACTGTTCAAAAGGAAATCTTAGAATTACTTAAAGCAATTCAAAAAGACACAAAAATGAGTGTCATTTTTATTTCACATGATTTGGCGTTGGTTTCTGAACTTGCAGACCGAGTACTTGTTATGTATAAAGGAAAAATTGTAGAACAGGGTGATGGACAACAAATTTTTAAAGCCCCAAAACATGTCTACACTAAGGCATTATTTAGTTCACGACCTTCAATGGATACTCGCTTAAAGCAATTACCAACAGTTGAAGATTTTATAAATAATACTGTTAATACTAAAACTGTATCAGTTATAGAAAGAGTTGAAAATCATAAAAAATTATATGAAGGCCAACCACTAATAGAAATACATGACCTCGAAAAGATATTTATATCTAAATCTGGTTTATTTAAACCAACATCTAAATTTAGGGCAGTAAATAAGGTTAGCTTTAATATTTACGAAGGTGAAACTCTAGGATTAGTAGGCGAATCTGGTTGTGGCAAATCTACTTTGGGAAACGCAATACTACAATTAGATAAAGCAACCTCGGGTATTATTAAATATAAAGGAAAGGATATAAGTAATTTAAGCAAAGAACGATTAAGAGCGCTGCGAAAAGATATTCAAATCATTTTTCAAGATCCATTTGCCTCTTTAAATCCAAGACTCACTGTTGGCAACGCTATAGGTGAACCGATGAAAGTTCATGGTATTGCTAAAACTTCTGAAGAATGTAAAACTAAAGTGATTAATATATTAGAGCATGTAGGGCTTAATGAAGCTGATTTCTATAAATATCCGCACGAATTTTCTGGAGGTCAACGCCAACGCATTGGTATTGCTCGTACAATTGCTCTTGAACCAAAATTGATTGTATGTGATGAATCTGTATCAGCTTTAGATATATCTGTACAAGCTCAGGTTCTAAACTTATTAAACGATTTAAAGAAACAATTTGCTTTTACATATTTATTTATATCTCACGACTTAGCTGTTGTAAAATATATGGCAGACCAATTACTGGTAATGAATAAAGGTAAAATTGAAGAATCTGGTGAAGCCGATAAAATTTATACTAATCCAAAAAAGGACTACACAAAAAAGTTGATCGAAGCTATACCGAAAGGTTTATAGAAAAAACACCTTCTTAGTTAAATAAAATACGCCAGAAATTAATCTGAGCGTATTTTTTAATTTAGTAGGTTTACCTTCAAAAGTAGGTTCTGGTAGATTTGGTTTGTTATTCATAAGTTTAAGTTTATGATAGATTTGGGGCAAATCATAAATTAAGTTTATGGTAAACTTGGTTAATAGGTTATTGTTGTTTGGGATTACAAATATGAAATAATATTTTAATTATAACGTTAAAAAGCGTTATTAATCGATGAAATGCATTAAATTTTAACATTTATACGCTTTTTAGTCGCAAAAGAGCTATTTCTTATAAATGCTTAAAAGGTATTTATCTTAATTAAATGTCCATTTCAGGAATATCGCCTTCTATTATCAAATGCCCTTCAGTTGCATTCTTAACATCTTCAACACTAACCCCAGGAGCACACTCTAAAAGCTTAAACCCTTCGAGTGTTACTTCAATGACTGCAAGATTGGTAACTATTTTTTTTACGCAACCCACACCCGTTAATGGTAATGAACACTCTTTTAGTAATTTTGAAGCTCCCGCTCTATTGGTATGCATCATAGCTACAATAATATTTTCGGCACTGGCTACTAAATCCATAGCACCTCCCATACCTTTTACCATTTTACCAGGTATTTTCCAATTAGCAATATCTCCGTTTTGAGCAACTTCCATAGCACCTAATATGGTTAAGTCTACATGCTTACCTCGTATCATTGAAAAGCTTGTGGCAGAATCAAAGAAACTCGCCCCTGGTAATGTTGTTATGGTTTGTTTGCCTGCATTAATAATATCAGCATCTTCTTCTCCATCAAAAGGAAACGGTCCCATGCCTAAAACACCATTCTCGCTTTGAAATTCAACCTCTATATCTTCTCTAACAAAATTTGCTACTAGCGTTGGGATACCAATCCCAAGGTTAACATAATACCCATCTCTTACTTCTTTTGCAATTCGTTTTGCAATTCCATTTTTATCTAAAGCCATAACTAATTTCTTTGTCTAACTGTTCTTTGCTCAATTCGCTTTTCATAAGTTTCACCCTCAAAAATACGTTGCACAAATATTCCTGGAATATGAATTTGATTTGGATCTAGTTCACCAACAGGAACCAATTCTTCAACCTCAGCAACTGTGATTTTTGCTGCGCCACACATGTTTGGATTAAAATTACGTGCAGTTCCTTTAAAAATAAGATTCCCAGCTGCATCACCTTTCCAAGCTTTTACAAAGGCAAAATCAGCTTTAAATGCATGCTCTAAAACGTACATTTTTCCATCAAACTCTCTTGTTTCTTTTCCTTCAGCTACCTCAGTACCATAACCTGCAGGTGTGTAAATAGCAGGGAAACCTGCTTGTGCCGCTCTACATCGTTCTGCTAATGTGCCTTGAGGAATTAACTCCACGTCTAACTCTCCACTAAGCATTTGGCGTTCAAACTCATCATTTTCACCAACATAAGAAGATATCATTTTTTTTATCTGCTTACCTTGAAGTAATAGGCCTAGTCCAAAATCGTCAACACCTGCATTATTAGAAATACAGGTTAAGCCTTTAATATTTCGCTTCACTAATTCAGCTATTGAGTTTTCAGGAATTCCACTGAGCCCAAACCCTCCAAGCATAAAGGTCATACTATCACTAACGCCATCTAATGCAGCGCTAACATTAGCTACTTTTTTATTAATCATATATCTTGATTATTTACACTGGTAAATTACAAAAGATTAGCAGAATTTGCTATTGTAATTTTTACAAAACTGTCTTAAAAATCTATCTCAATATCTTCATCGTCATTATCATCAGAAGTTATATCTTCTTCTAATATTTTATCACAATCTATATTGATAGACAAGTTTTCTGGCTTTTCAAATTCTTCTTGAGAAATATTTAAAGTTTCATCTGCGTAGCAAGCTTTCATATAAAGCCCCCAAATAGGTAAAGCCATGGAAGCACCTTGACCGTAAGTGATAGTTTTAAAATGTGTTGCTCTATCTTCTCCACCAATCCAAACACCAGTCACTAAATTTGGCACCATACCCATAAACCATCCATCAGACTGGTTTTGAGTCGTCCCTGTTTTACCTGCAATAGGGTTTTTGAGTTCGTAAGGGTAGCCCGTCATTATTTCTTTATACATGGCACTTTTAACGTAATTATGTCTTAAACGTGCTCCCGACGTTGCGCCTTGCGTTACGCCTTCCATTAAATTTACAGTAACATAAGCGACTTCTTCACTTAATACATCACGACTCTCTGGCTTAAATTGATATAACACAGTTCCGTTTTTATCTTCAATACGCGTTACTAATACCGGTTTATTATAAACCCCTTTATTGGCAAAAGTTGAGTATGCTGCAACCATTTCATAAACACTAATATCTGGTGTGCCTAAAGCAATTGCAGGCACAGGAAGTATCTCTTGCTCTACGCCCAATTTTTTTGCCATTTCTACAACGGGCTGCGGACCAATCTCATTCATTAAACGCGCAGTAATCGTATTTGTAGAACTTGCCAATGCCGCTTTTAAAGTCTGAAACCCCTCGTACTTACCATCAGAATTTTTAGTAGTCCATGACTCTGGATTACCAAATTTATTAGCTTCAATAGTAATTGGTGTTCTTGGCAAGCTATCGCAGGGCGATAATTGTAACTGATCTATGGCCGTAGCATAAACAAAAGGCTTAAACGTTGATCCAACTTGACGTTTACCTTGTTTTACCATATCGTACTTAAAGTGCTTATAATTCATCCCTCCAACCCAAGCTTTTACATGACCTGTTTGTGGATCCATTGACATCATTGCAGGACGTAAAAAAGATTTGTAATAACGCATAGAGTCCATTGGCTTCATTATAGTATCAATCTCTGTATACTTGCCATCTTTCCATGAGAAAACTTCCATCTGAGTAGGCTTTTCAAATGAAGCAATAATGTCTTCATCCGACTTTCCTAAATCGTATTTCATATGGCGCCAGCGTTCGCTTCGACGCATACCAACTCTCATAAGACTCTCTATTTCTTTTGTGTCTAACTCTAAAAAAGGTGCGGTGGCATTTCGCTTAGGTGTATTCTGATTATCAAACTCTGCCTGTAATCGTGGCATATGCTTTGCAACTGCATCCTCAGCATATTGTTGCATGCGAGAGTCTATGGTGGTGTAAATCTTTAAACCATCATTGTAAAGATTATACTTTTCACCCTCAGGTTTAGGATTCTCTTTAATCCACCTTTTCATAAATTCTGCAAGGTTAGCTCTAAAATATGTAGCTAAGCCTTCACGATGAGATTCTGGAGAATAATTTAAATCTAAATCCGTCTTTTGAAGCGAATCTTTAACTTCTTCAGTAATATAATTGTACTTAGCCATCTGTGCTAATACAACATTTCTTCGGTTTTTGGTTCCTACAGGATTTCTATGAGACCTTGGGTTGTAAAGCGAAGAATTTTTAAACATCCCTACTAACATTGCGGCTTCTTTGAGCTCCAAATCTTTTGGTTCTTTCCCAAAATAAATCCGCGCTGCTGAGCGTATACCATCTGCATTATTATTAAAATCATAGATGTTAAAGTACATGGCTATAATTTCTTTTTTGGTATATTGACGTTCTAATCGGGTAGCAATAACCCACTCCTTTATTTTTTGAGTTAATCTTTCTATAGTGTTCTTTGATGCAATTCCAACAAATAATTGTCTAGCTAATTGTTGTGTAATTGTACTCGCACCTCCTTTATCTCTCAATGTTAATTTCGCAAATACTGCTCTTAAAAATCCTCGGGCATCTATCCCAGAATGTTCATAGAAGCGGAT
>CAZBMY010000002.1:9718-18824 GCA_964492855.1 uncultured Flavobacteriaceae bacterium | reverse complement strand
ATACTGCTCTTAAAAATCCTCGGGCATCTATCCCAGAATGTTCATAGAAGCGGATATCCTCGGTTGCCACTAAAGCATCCACTAAACTTTTTGGGAGTTCATCATATCCTACGGGCGTTCTATTGTCTTCAAAGTAAAATTTTGAAAGCGTTTTATTATCGGAGGAAATGACTTCTGAAGCTAAATTTGTTCGAGGATTTTCTAATAACGTATGATCAGGCATTTCTCCTAAAGCGCCCCAAGATGCTAGTAAAAACAGAAATATAACAGATAGAACTCCGCCTAAAAACACTATCCAAAACCAACGGATATATTTTGAAAAATCTTGAGTTGCACTCCCCTTTTTTGCAGTTCGCTTTTTAGTCATAATTACTTGTTTTCTACTCTAAAACCAACTTCTGTAATTCCTTCTAGATTATCAACGCCATTTACTTGTCCAAATTTGCGCATTGCTTGCTCCACTTTGAACGTGTAAGCCCCAGGTTCTTTGAATATAAAAGGCTGTTTGTAACCTTTGTACCACAGCTTACTTTCTTTAACATCGGTAAAACCCTCACCTAATAATTCGCCATTCGGTGCTGCCATTTTGTACTCTAAAGTATCAATAACTATTTTTCCGTTTGGATATTCTAACCCTGTAATTAGATATAAATTACTGAATTTGTAATCTTTATTTGCTCTTAAATTCACATACAGATTATATGTATTTGTAGTGTCAGGAGCTTCAAAATTAAAACTTAAAATTTGGTCTTTATTCCACTGATTTGGTAAAGATTGGTACTCGTCAAAAACAGACTTTGAATCACAAGAAGATATACTTATAAGTATACCTAGTAGTATTAAAAAAAGACTATTCCTTTTTTGCATTATTCTTGGGATTTCTATTACGACGCTTATTGTTACGATTACGGTTTCTATTATTTTTACGTTTGTTATTACGTTTTGGACTATCAAAACGTGTTAAACTATCTTGACCAACAACGTTTTCAAACTCAGTTTTAGTGTCTTCTATATGATCTGCAGCGTATTCTTCTAGACTTGCTACTTTTATTCCTTTTTTATTTTCAGCAATAATTTCATTGGCTTGTTCCGTGGAAATAATATGCCAATTCATCCATTCACCTTCGTAAGCGTACCACATTAAACCCTTAAATATGTCTGTTTTTTGACAAACTGCAGTGCCTTTTTCTGTTAATAGCTTTTTGTCTTTTTTAGGGAAGGCTTTTAATGCATCTAAATACGAGTCTAATTCATAATTAAGACAGCATTTTAGTTTTCCGCATTGCCCAGCAAGCTTAAGCGGGTTTAAAGATAGTTGCTGATAACGTGCCGCAGAAGTACTTACTGACCTAAAATCTGTTAACCAGGTAGAACAACACAATTCGCGACCACAAGAGCCAATACCGCCAAGTCTAGCAGCTTCTTGTCTAAAACCAACTTGACGCATCTCAATACGTGTTCTAAACTCGCGAGCAAACACCTTAATCAACTCCCTAAAATCAACACGTTCTTCTGCTGTGTAATAAAACGTTGCTTTACTAGCATCGCCTTGAAATTCAATATCAGATATTTTCATTTTAAGGTTTAAATCAATAGCAAATTGCCTTGCTCTAACCTTCATTGGTTCTTCCTTATCTCGCGCTGCTGACCATATGTCAATATCTTTTTGGGATGCTTTTCGATAGATTTTTAAAACATTTTCTTTGTCTTCTATATCTACTTTTTTGCGTTTCATTTGTACACGCACCAACTCTCCGGTGAGCGTTACCATACCTACGTCATGTCCTGATTTTGCTTGTGTAGCAACAATATCGCCTATACTTAATGTGAGATTTTCGGTGTTTTTGTAGTATTGTTTTCTTCCATTTTTGAATCGGACTTCGACTCCTAAAAAAGGGTCTTGTCCGTTAGGAAGCGACATATTGGCCAGCCAGTCAAAAACAGTGAGCTTATTGCAACTATCTGTGCCACAAGTGCCATTGTTTTTACATCCTTTTGGTTGGCCGTCTTTGCCAGTTGAGCAACTGTTACAAGCCATAAAATGTGTTATATATACTTCAGAATGTTATAAAATTCTGAAAGAAGGATTCATAAAATCTTTAAAAAGTAAATATAAAATTATTTATGGACTTCTTTAGCATTAAGTAAAGAGAATAAAAAAGCCCTAAAGTAAAATTTAGGGCTAATGTTTTATTTTTTTAGGGTTTCAAAAATATTACGCAAATCCTTTTTATATGGTAAATGGTCTGCTCGTCCTTTTTTAAAGATGTCATTACTATTACCCTGTCCTTTTCGTAATGCTTTTTGTTCTTCAAAAGGCAGTTCAATAATTTCCATACAGTTGGTTGAGCAACAATTATTCATCTTATCTTTACAGCTATCACACTGAATAAACAGTAAGTGACAAGCTTCGTTAGCACAATTGGTGTGTAAATCTGCCGGCTCACCACATTGGTGACACTTAGCGATAACGTCATCTGATATACGTTCGGAACGGCGTTGATCAAACACAAAATTCTTTCCTATAAATTTATTTTCTAAACCTTCGGCTTCAATCTGGCGTACATAATTAATTATTCCGCCTTCGAGCTGAAATACATTTTTAAAGCCTTTGTGTTTGTAATAAGCACTTGCTTTTTCACAACGGATTCCGCCCGTACAGTACATTACTAATTTTTTATCTTCTTTATGCTCACGTAAATCTTCCTCAATTAAATCTAGAGACTCTCTAAATGTATCTACATCTGGTGTAATAGCATTTTTAAAATGGCCTATTTCACTTTCATAATGATTTCGCATATCGACCAAAACCGTATTAGGGTCTTCGATGAGCTCATTAAATTTTTCTGCGCCAACATGTATTCCTTTATTGGTAACGTCGAAAGTCTCGTCATTTAACCCATCTGCTACAATCTTATTTCGCACTTTAACTTTCAATTTTAAAAAAGCAAAATTATCGTGCTCTACTGCAATATTTAATCTTACATTTTCTAAGAATGTAATAGAATCTAAGTGGTTCTTAAAAACTTTAAAATTATCTGCAGGCACTGACAGTTGAGCGTTAATACCCTCATGAGCCACATAAATGCGCCCAAGAACATCCATGTCGTTCCAATTAATAAACAAATGATTTCTGAAAAGTTTGGGGTTTCCTATTTTAGCGTATGTATAGAAAGAGATAGTCAAGCGATCTTTACCCGCTTGTTCAATAAGTTCTGCTCTTTCTTTAGCGCTTAAGTTATTGTACAGTTGCATGCTATACTAATGTTTTAAGGTTAAAGCTATTATAATATAGCGCAAAGGTAATTTTTTTAACGAAAAAAGCACTTTGATTTCTACCAAAGTGCTTTTTTGAGGACTAACTCGTTATTAATATTAATTTTAAATTAAATCATATTAAAACGAGCTAACCTCCATCGGCTTTACAGCAACCGAAAACTAAAACAGCTGCTGTTTTACCTAAAGTTTTACTAAGAATAATTTTACCTAAAAATCTCATTTTTTCAAAATCGTTAACTAAAACCTTAAGCTTTTACATTGCAATTTTTTCCTTTTTCAATATGTAGATGCAAAAACTAAGAAATGGTTGCGTCGGAAATTGTAATCTCTTAAAAGAAGTGCTATTTTTACATCTAGATTAACTGTGAAAAAATTGAATACATGAGTAGTGAAAAAGACGCAAAATTAAAGGCACTAAAGTTAACTTTAGACAAATTAGATAAAGCTTACGGAAAAGGCACCGTGATGAAAATGAGTGACCAAGCAATTGAAGATGTAGATGCTATATCATCTGGTTCACTTGGATTGGACATTGCCTTAGGCGTTGGTGGTTATCCTAGAGGGCGGGTTATTGAAATATATGGCCCAGAATCTTCTGGTAAAACAACATTAACTCTACATGCAATTGCTGAGGCTCAGAAAGCTGGTGGGATAGCTGCGTTTATTGACGCTGAACATGCTTTTGATCGTTTTTATGCTGAAAAACTCGGGGTAGATTTAGAAAATCTTATCATTTCTCAACCCGATAATGGAGAACAAGCTTTAGAGATTGCTGATAATTTAGTTCGTTCTGGTGCAATTGACATCATTGTAATCGATTCCGTTGCTGCATTAACGCCAAAAAGTGAAATTGAAGGTGAAATGGGAGACTCTAAAATGGGATTGCATGCACGTTTAATGTCTCAAGCCTTGAGGAAGTTAACGGGCTCTATTAGCAAAACCAATTGTACCATGATTTTCATTAATCAATTGCGTGAAAAAATTGGTGTAATGTTTGGTAATCCTGAAACAACGACAGGTGGTAATGCGCTTAAGTTTTATGCCTCTGTACGATTAGATATTAGACGCTCAACTCAAATTAAAGATAGTAATAGCGCCGTAATGGGTAACAAAACACGTGTTAAGGTGGTGAAAAATAAAGTAGCACCACCATTTAAAATGGCCGAGTTTGATATTATGTATGGTGAAGGGATATCTAAAGTTGGTGAAATTTTAGATATTGCTGTAGAGCACGATATTATAAAGAAAAGTGGGTCGTGGTTTAGTTATGATGACACCAAACTTGGACAAGGTAGAGATGCTGTTAAAGCACTTATAAAAGACAACCCTGAGTTAATGGATGAACTCGAAGAAAAAGTTAGGGCTAAGGTTAACGAAACCGATGCTTAACAAAAAATCCTGGAAATTTCCAGGATTTTTTGTTTTTACACGCAACCATTCTATATATTCTGCATCTTGCATAGAGCAAGTCATAATTTAATACCATTTTAATGAAAAAAATAATATTAGTATTCATATTAGGAAGTCTACTCTCTTGTGATATTGGAAGCGATGATGATAGTTTAAACTTTAGTCGAGAGATTGTGCCTATTGATAGTGTTGATATCCCTTCAGAATTTATTTTTGGAGAAACTGTGGAGGTTACTGTTAATTATACAAGACCAAATGATTGTTATCAGTTTAGTAGTTTTATTTTTCAACCAGACGGTAACACAAGAACTGTAGCTGTTGTCGATGATGTGTTTTTTAATGAGAATTGTTCTCAAAATACAGTAGATGCTTCTGTAAGTTTTGATTTTTTTGTAACTAGTGAGGAAACCTATGTTTTTCAATTTTTTCAAGGAACATCGAGTAATGGAGAGGATCAATTTTTAATTATTGAAGTGCCTGTCGTAGTTCAATAAAATTATTAATTAAAAACAATCGTTAATGTGAGTTTAGAAAAACTCATAAAGCAATGTAAAAACAAGAATGTTAATGCGCAGAGTCAATTATACAAGCTATACGCAAGTAAATTATTTTCTCTATGTCTTAAATATTCAAAAAATTATGCTGAAGCAGAAGATAATCTGCAAGATGCATTTGTAACCATATTTAATAAAATACATCAGTATACTAATAAAGGTTCTTTTGAAGGTTGGATAAAACGTATAGCAATTAATACAGCACTACAGCGCTACAGGCAAGTAAGTGTGTTTAGCCTTGTAAATGAAGACGCTATTGAAGATACAGATGTTACTCTAGAAGGTGAAGAGAATACTATAAATTTAGACTTTTTGCTCCAAATCATACAAGCACTACCCGATAGATATCGGTTAGTGTTTAACCTATACGTTTTAGATGGGTTTTCGCATAACGAAATAAGCGAAATGCTTAATATATCATCTGGAACTTCAAAATCAAACCTGTCTAGAGCACGATTAATTTTGAAAGAAAAAATAGAAGACCATAAGGCGAATTTAAATTCGCAATCTATATAAAATGAGTGACAAAAAACATATCGACCGTCTTTTCCAAGAGAAGTTTAAAGACTTTGATGTTAAGCCCAATGATGCGCTTTGGGAAGGTATTGAAGCTCGACTTGAAAAAAAGAAAAAAAGACGCGTTATTCCTATTTGGTGGCAATTTGGTGGAGTTGCAGCTGCATTAGTATTGCTTTTTACTATTGGTAATACACTTATAAATAATACTAGAGAAAATAAAAACAACCCCGTTATTGTCGATACAAAAGGAGAAGATGTTAAAACAAATGATTCAAATGAAATCTTAACTACAATACCTAAGGGTAATAATACTGTAGTGTCTTCAAATACAGCATCAGACACTGACAATTCGCCTTCTGAAGCTAGTACTAAAAAGAATTCAGAAAACCAGAAGATGTTTACTTCTAATAATGTTAAAAAAGATGCAATAGTCGCTTCTCAAAATTCAAAGTCTTCTACTGAAAAAACTAACTCTTCAGAAATAACTTTTGAGATTAAAGATAAAAAAGCCGTTGCTTCAAACACCAAAAGTAAAGTTGTTAATGACAAAGAAGATGCCTTTGCTTTAGAGCTAAAATCTAAATCAGAACTTAAAAAACTTATTCAGTCAACAACTAAAACCTCAGATGCTGTTGCTTCTGCGAATACAATAAATGAAAAAGAAAACGCTGCAGAGCTTCTCAATAAAAATAAAGAGGAAGAAAAAGGACAAAGCATAGAAGACGCTATTGCCGAGGCTAATACAATTAATGAAAAAGAAGAAGAACAACTACGTCGGTGGAGCATTGCACCCAATGTTGCACCGGTTTTATTTAATTCTTTTGGGCAAGGTTCTTCTATAGATGACCAGTTTAATAACAATAATAGAACTAGTGATGTTAGTCTCAGTTATGGGATTAAAGGAAGTTATGCTGTAAATAACAGGCTACGAGTTACAGCGGGAATTAATCGTGTAAACTTTAATAGTACCACAAACGATATTATTGCACTTTCGGATAATAGTTTTGCATCTAGAACAAACGATAACACTCTTGAAAATGTTGAACTAAATTCTAGTGTGAATAATGAATCCTTAACATTATTAAGTAGAACTAGTATTAATGATGCATCTATTCCTGGTGCTATAAATACATTACAAACTGGAGATTTAAATCAAAATTTTGGATTTATTGAAATTCCTCTCGAACTAGAATACCGTATATTAGACAAAGATATTGGTATTAACCTCAGTGGCGGATTTAGCACATTATTCTTAAACGAGAATGAAATTTTTGCTGACATTAATGGTCAAAGCTCCAGCATTGGCGAAGCAAATAACATTAACAGCACTAGTTTTAGTGCCAACTTTGGTATTGGGCTAGATTATCGTTTAACCGATAAGGTAAATATAAATCTCGAGCCTAAGTTTAAGTATCAGCTAAATACGTTTAATAATACATCTGGTGATTTTAGACCATTTTTTATTGGTGTCTATACAGGCTTAAGTTTTAAATTTTAAATTTAGTTAGGTGATTATTGAAACTCTTATTTATGAGAGTGGCTATAGTCTTAAAAAAGTTGCTCTTTTAGTTTTGGGCAACTTTTTAGCTTAATAGGTTTTGATCTTGATTTAAATCATTTAAAATTAATGTTCTTACAGAGGTATTTAAATCTCTAGTATCATCAATTGTAAGTCCTTCTGTGAGGAAAAAATTATGAATTTTAACACGCATTCTACCTGGACTGCCACTAAAAAACGAAAATGAAAAACGTTTTTTATTATCATAAAATGTCATTGGAACAATCGGAATTTGCTGATTAATAGCCATTCTAAAAGCACCATCTTTAAATTCGTCCAATACCACAGCTTCATCTGGCACACCGCCTTCTGGAAAAATACAAATACTTAACCCTTGTTGTAATCGTCTTTGAGCCCTAAGAAAAACAGCTTGCCTACTTTTGGCGCTACTCCTGTCTACTAAAATACATGTACGTTTATAAAAGAATCCGAATAAAGGAATCTTAGCCAATTCTTTCTTACCAACAAATACAAAAGGATTTTTTACTGATGCTAACATCAGCATAATATCTGTCATCGATGTATGGTTAGCAACAAACATGTAGCTCGCTTTTGAGTCTGGGATTTGTTCTCTTTTAATCTTATAATTAAAACCCATTCCGATTAAAATAAACTTAGCCCAAAACCGTGCTAATTTAAAAAAGTGAGGGTACCATTGCTCTCTCGATATAGAAATCAATAAAAAAGGAAATAATATCAAAATAGGTAATGCAACAAGTACATAAAACCAGATGCGGTAAAATACCCAAAAGATATATTTGAAAAATTTCATGGTTTCAAAACTAGACAAATAAATTAAATAGTATATCAGAAAAAATTACCTTTGTTTTTTTAGCTAACATTTAAAAAGATTTCTGCTTTAAACAAAATGTCATACTGAGCTTGTCGAAGTATTTCAATGAATTAAAAGCTGATTAAAAAGATACCTGCCTTCGCAGGTAATATTATGGCAAGAATACTAACAGGCATACAAAGTACAGGGACACCTCATTTAGGTAATATTTTAGGTGCAATTATCCCAGCAATAGAACAAGCAAAAAACGAAGCAAACGACTCCTACCTTTTTATTGCAGATATGCACTCTTTAACACAGATTAAAGATGCTAAAACGCTAAAACAAAACACCTATTCTACGGCAGCTACTTGGTTAGCATTTGGTTTAGACATTAATAAAACAGTGTTTTACAGGCAAAGTGATGTGCCTCAGGTTACCGAATTATCTTGGTATTTAAGTTGTTTTTTTCCGTATCAACGCTTAACACTTGCACATAGTTTTAAAGATAAAGCAGACCGATTAGAAGATGTTAATGCTGGCTTATTTACCTACCCTATGCTAATGGCTGCGGATATCCTATTATATGATGCAGACATTATCCCTGTAGGAAAAGACCAAGAGCAACATATAGAAATGACGCGCGATGTTGCCTCTCGTTTTCATGCCAAAATTGGTGGTGATACTTTTGTATTACCTAAAGCAGATGTGCAAAAAGAAACCATGCTTATACCTGGTACTGATGGTGCTAAAATGAGTAAGAGTAAAGGCAACATCATAGATATCTTTTTACCTGAAAAGAAATTACGTAAGCAGATTATGTCTATTCAAACGGATAGCACACCTCTAGAAGACCCAAAAGATTGGTCTACCTGTAATTGCTTTGCTATCTATAGTTTATTAGCTGATGACAATGCTATAGCTGATATGAAAGCTAACTATGAAAACGGTAATTATGGATACGGCCATGCTAAACAAGCTTTATACGAGCTGATTTTAGAGCGTTTTGAACAC
>CAZBMY010000002.1:0-9618 GCA_964492855.1 uncultured Flavobacteriaceae bacterium | reverse complement strand
AGTAGTAATCCCGCTAATTTATAAGTTGGCATATTACAGTTAAGCGCAATGACATCTAGTAATTCTTTATTGTTTTCTTTTAAAAAGTTGTAGATGATTTTTTCGTCAGGCTCAAGTTCTATAAATAATTGTTTTTGCACTACAGGTTTTACTTCATTTTCTAATTCCCAACCTAATAAATACGGTACATCTAAAGGGTTAGATAATAAATGTGCTTGGCTAGTTTTTATTAAATTGTTACAGCCAACACTCTGACTATCTGTTGTACGTCCTGGTACTGCAAACACATCTCGGTTGTACGAATTAGCAATATCTGCGGTGACCAAGCTACCTCCCTTTTCAGCAGACTCGATAACAATTGTTGCTTCGCTAAGACCAGCAATAATTCGGTTTCGTTTTAAAAAATTATTTCTGTCAAAAACATCTGTACTCCAAAAGTCACTGAAAAATCCGCCATGCTTTTCGACATCAGCCATATACTTTTTATGTACTTTGGGGTAAATCTGGTTTAATCCGTGCGCCAAACAACCAATGGTTTGTAGATTGTTTTTTAAAGCCGCTTTGTGCGCCGTTATGTCTGTCCCGTATGCAAAACCAGATACAATTACAGGATTATATACAGCTAACTCTTCTACTAATTTTTCGCAAAAGGCTATGCCGCTTGTTGTTATTTTTCGGGCGCCAACAATACTAATAACTCTTTTTCCTTCGAGCTTTATATTACCTGTCTCAAATAACAGAATAGGTCCGTCAAGACAATGCTTAAGCCCTTCGGGATAATTTGAATCTAAGAAGTATGAGTACTTAATATTATTATCTTTTATGAAACGTAATTCATTCTCTGCTTCCTCGAAATGAACCTTGTCAAAAAGCCCTTGAGTCGTCATTAACCCTATGCCGTCAATCTTTAACAAGTTACTTTTCTTTTCATTAAAAACAGCTTCAGCACTTCCACAGTGGGTAATCAATTTTTTAGCTGTAGTAGCGCCAATTTTAGGAACATGTTGTAATGCTAATGTGGCAATGATTTGGTTTTCTGACATTTTTATTTCAATAAACTTTAAAAATACTATTTTTTGAAGTGTTAATAAATACCTTAGTTAAGACTTCGATGGAAAACAAAAATTTCTAAATTTGTATATATGCAATTAGAAACTTACATCAGCGATTTATTATACAGATATGATTGTGTTACTGTGCCTTCATTAGGCGCATTTTTAACACATCGGGTATCTGCTAAAATACATGAATCTACACATACGTTTTACCCTCCAAAAAAACTATTGTCTTTTAACGAGCAATTACAACATAACGATGGTCTTCTAGCAAATTACATTGCTGAAATCGAAAAGATCCCATACCAAGTCGCTGTTGAGAAATTAGCAAAACAAGTTAAAGCAATTAAATCATATTTAGTTGAAGGGGAAACCATTGCTTTTAAAAACATAGGTGATTTATTATTAAATGCTGAAGGACGTATTGTTTTTAATCCATCATATCATATTAACTATTTAACTGATGCTTTTGGGTTATCACACTTTAATAGTAACAATGTGATACGTGAAACTCAGAAAGACGTTGTATTACCTCTAGATGAAAAAGCGCCAATTGCATTAACATCAGAAAGACGTTCTAATCCTTGGTTAAGATACGCTGCTGCGGCAGTAGTTATTTTAGGATTAGGAACTTTAGGTGCTGGTAAAATTTATAATGACTCTGTAAATGAACACAATCAAATTGTTCAGCAAGAGGCTAATAACACTATTGAACATAAAATACAAGAAGCTACTTTTTTCATAAGTAATCCTTTACCCGCGGCTTCATTATCTATAGAAAAACAAACGGGCAGCTATCATATTGTTGCAGGAGCTTTTAGAATAGAAGCAAACTCTGATAAAAAAGTAGAGCAACTCCGTGCATTAGGTTATAAAGCGCGTAAAATAGGTGCTAACCGTTATGGTCTTCATGAAGTCGTATATTCTAGCTTTGAAAATAGATTAGACGCTCAAAAAGCCATGTATCAAATACGAAAAGAACACAATAAAGAGGCTTGGTTATTGGTAAAAAACACTAACAAATAAGAATATTACTAGGTTAACCAAAACTTAATAGTTCGTACACAACTCTTCTTACTTTTCGATTACCTTTGTATCTAATATAAATGTTATGGAGGCAAAAACAGCATTTCAGTCTAAAACTATTGTAACAGATCTTGTTTTACCAAGTGAAACCAACCCTATAAACAACCTTTTTGGTGGCGAACTTTTAGCACGTATGGATCGTGCTGCCAGTATTGCGGCGCGACGTCACTCAAGGCGTATTGTGGTTACTGCTTCTGTAAACCACGTCGCATTTAACCGTTCTGTACCTCTTGGTAGTGTTGTAACTATTGAAGCTAAAGTGTCTCGTGCTTTTACATCTTCCATGGAAGTTTACATGGATGTTTGGATCGAAGACCGAGAATCTGGTGAGTGCATTAAAGCCAATGAAGCTATTTATACCTTTGTTGCTGTAAACGAAACTGGGCGACCAACTAAAGTCCCTGAACTCATACCAGAAACCGAACTCGAAAAAGAACGTTTTGACGCAGCGCTTCGTCGTAAACAATTAAGTCTTGTATTAGCAGGTAAATTAAAGCCAGATGATGCTACAGAATTAAAAGCACTGTTTGAGTAATTAAACCTCTTCTGTTTTTTTAAGTCTTACTCATTATTAAACCTAAATCTTTTAATAATGAGAAATTTACTTTTTGTAATTGGTCTACTCTTCTTTTTAAACCTTAACTCATGTGCAAGACGTGTTGTAGTAAGGCCGCCTGCTGATATAACTGTTGTAAAAAAACTACCTCGAAATTATAACGTAGTACGTATTAATGGAAAACGCTATTATACATGGAATGGAAAACGTTATCGCAAAACAAGAAATGGCTATGTTGTAGTGCGTGTCTAACGTTTATTTAACCACTGCTCAGGGTTTAGGTTTTGATTATTTTTATTGATTCGGAAGTATAATAAAGATTCTCCTGTAGTTCTATTCGTAAATACTTCGCCTATTTCTTGACCCGTTTCAATCTTATCTCCTTTTTTTACATAAATTTTTGATAGATTTCTGTAAATAGTTAAGTAATTACCATGACGAACCAGAATAGCTGGATTTGCATTTTTAATTAGCATAACCTCAGAAACTTCTCCCTTAAAAATAGCTTTTACTTTAGCGTTTTTTTCTGTTGCTATTCGAATTCCAAAACTATTCTCCGTGACGTTTCTATCTATTAATGATCGTTGAAGACCAAATTTCAATTTAACGACGCCTCGTTCAACAGGCCAACCTAATTTACCTTTATTTGCTTCAAAATTAGCAGCTAATTTTTTTGCGGCTGGAGTTAAAACAAACTTTCCTGTTGAGGTTGTTTTACCTGCTTTTTTATTTGAAGCCGCAATTGCTTCACGGATTAATTTATTAATCTCTTTATCTATTCGGTTTGCTTCTTGGCGCTTACGTCGTATCTCTTTATTATATTTCTTTAAGTCTTTACGAATTAATACCATAAGCTCTTCTTGAGCCTTTATTTCGATTTCAAGAGCTTTCTTAGCTTTACGATTTTCTGCGATTAATTTTTTCTTCTCTTCCTTTTGCTTTGAGAGTTCTAAGTTAAGTTCTTGTAATTTTTGTGTCTTTGCTTTTATCTCTTCAGCTTGCTGTTTTTGATATGCTTTGTATTGATTTATATATTGCAACCGCTTGTAGGCTTGTTTAAAATTTTCAGAAGACAATAAAAACATCACCTTACTCTGCTCCGACTTACTCTTATATGACTTTACAATCATCTTAGCATAATCCTCTTTTAATGCTTTTAATTGGTCTCTAAGCTGAGTAATTTCTTTTTGATTTGTATTAATTTCTCGTGTAAGCTGATTGGCTTGTTCGTTGGTTATTTTAATTAAATTTTGACGAATAGAGATTTTATAATTAACATCTTCAACTTGCTTTAAAACAGAGGTTTCTTTTTTCTTTACTTGACGATTTAGAGAGTTTAATTCATTTATATCCTTTAAAAGTTTTTGACGCTTTGCCTCGAGCGCTTTTTGTTTTTCGCTTTGCGCTGAAACAAATGACACTGTAAACAAAGTGAACACGATAAATATGAGAATAGACCTAATCTTCATAAACTACTTTAACTCAATTTCTTTATAGCCAGAAGGAATTCTAAATGGAAAACGTACATCGCCATTTAATGTTACCGATCGCATTTCTAAATCTACAAGAGCTTCATCCGTACCCTCCACGGCAACAATTTTTATCTGCTTTGGAATAATATTTTGTTCTACCTCCTGATAAGATGTATAATCTACTTGAAGAAATCTTTGCTTTACAGATTGTGCTAGTTGAAGTGAATTTAACTTAAAGTGAGAGGCATTCATTACATAAAATAATTCTAATAATACATCTTGTTTTTTAGGTTGGAGCACATAAGAATTACCTTGAATATCAATTTTATGTGGGTTCTCCTTAAGGTCATAAATGGCCTGTCCCATAAGTATATTCTGAACCTTTTGAAAGTCTAATTCGAAGCCCACAAAATCACTCAATAGTTTATAATCTCCATCAAAATAAGTGTTGTCGGTTTTATTATAAAACTGAACTTGGTTTGGAGTAATCTTCATACGTGCTAATCCTAACGGCGCACTTAACCAAATCACTTCATCTTTTTTAACTCTAAGATTAAAAACGATACCTTGGCTTTTTTCGCCTTGAGTAATATCTATCTTAGCTTTAGCCTGTAATGTTTTAAAATCTACATTGTTATTCAGGTGAGCTTTTATTAATTGTTTAGACGTCAGTTTTGAACTTACTTCACCCGAACTTACAATTGCTTTTGTAGACTTACAATTATATAAACTTACCATTATAAAAACAGCTAGCATTATTTTTAGATTCCTCATCACTGTTTTAGAAAAACACTTCATAATTAATTATTGGACTTTTATGGCTTGTGCCTTTTTAGAAAACGCTTCAGACTTAGCATTATTATTAATGCCTTTGTAGGCTTTGCTTAGTTGCAAATAAAAATCACGTTCCATTTTAGGGTTTTCGACTAAGAAATCTAGACCCATTTCTAATGTGTCAATCGCTTGTTTGTAGTTGTTCAAATTAATGTTTGATATGCTATTTAAAAGATATAAAATCGGCTGAGCCGGATACAATTCTAAGGCAGTTTCACTTTGTTGTAATGCCTCTTTGTATTGATTTAATTCAATTTGAAGCAACACAATATCCCGCAAGATTTTGAAATCATCAGGATTTTGATTGAGTGCCTCTTTAAAATTTTGAAGTGCTTTTGTCTTATCGCCTGTCTTTAGATAATAAGCGCCTAAATTAGATAGGGATTCAGCATCTTTTTCGGTGTTAACATTATCGGTAGCTTCGATTAAATCTTTTTGATATTGGGGATTCTTCTCTACAAATGCTACAAAATCTTTTAATACCTTATTTTTTTCTCTTTCTTCTATTTCTGGAGCGTTTAAAACCAATTTCATAGATGCAATCGCTTCTTGAATATTATCCTCTTGCAAATAAAATTTATACAAGGCTAAATGCACAAATTTTGAGTCTGGTTTTAGTTTTTGGAGTGTTTTTGATGCCTCAAAAGCCTCTTTAGCTTGCCCCGATTTACCGTATAAATATATAAGCTGTAAATGGGCATTCTCATTCTGAGGATTGGTGAAAATTTCCGATTTTAACTTTTTTATCTGACCAGTAGTATTACCGCTGAGGCTGTAAATATTATTCCGCATGTCTTCACGTACCTCATCAACGCCAAGAGCACGATCAAGTTCATCTAATAATTGCAGAGCGTCATCAAACTTCTCTTGCTTAATATAAAGTGTTGCCAAATCTTGTTTATAATCTGGGTGATACTTTACCAACTGGGTTAATGTAGAAATAGCATTATTGATGTCATCTTGTTTGTAATAGACATCATAAAGCTCGTCTAAAAACCACTCATTATCTGGTTGCATAGCAATAGCCTTTTTTAATGCAGTCTCTGCTGCTCCAAAATTTTTGAGTTGATTGTAATTTTTACCTAATTCAAAATAGATTACAGGTTTAGAATCGTCTAATACTAAACATTCTTGAAGCGCTTCTACAGCACGCTGATAATTTTCTATCCCTTTCTGCTTTAAGGCTTCAAAGAAAAACTCTTGGTATTTATCTTCAACAATACCTAAATCATCATCTGGTTTTTTATTGAAATTAACTTGTGCTGAGGCAAATGCAGGCACTAGTAAAAGCGCTAAAAAAAAAGCTGTTATATTTAATTTAAGTTTCAAGATTAAAGACTATTCAAATTTTATTCCATTTGTGTGTAATCGCCAATACTTATTTTGGTAAACTCGCCATTATATTTTACGAAATTGCCAATCATGGCCTCGTCTAATGTAGCGTTTTTAATAGTCGTTTGTGTTTGAATTAAGCTATTTTTAACGACTGAGTTCTCGATAGTTGTATTATTCCCAATAGAGACATTAGGTCCAATAGTGCTGTTCTTTAAGATTACTTTTTCACCTATAAAACAAGGTTCTATAATGGTTGAATTTTCAAGATTTACAGAATTGTGAACTAATGTTTCTTCACCATCTGCTTTTAAAAAGCCTAACATTTTAGTATTGGTTTCTAGCGTTACGGCTTTGTTACCGCAGTCCATCCACTCGTCAACCGTTCCTGTTTTAAAAACTTTGCCGTCTGCCATCATACGCTTTATACCATCATTGATTTGGTACTCCCCGCCATTCATAACGTTTTCATCTAAAACTTCTTGCAGTTTTGACTTTAAAACCGCAACATCTTTAAAATAATAAATACCTATTACGGCTTGGTCACTCACAAAGGATTCTGGCTTTTCGACAAGTTCAATAATTTCTTCATTATCGTTTAACTTTACTACACCATAAGCTTCAGGGTTTGCCACACGTTTGGTCCAAATAACGCTATCTGCTTCTGGGTCTAAATCAAATTCGGCTCTAATCAATGTGTCAGCATAAGCAATGACGGCTGGTCCAGACAGAGATGGCTCAGCGCTCATAATCGCATGACCAGTGCCAAGCGGTTGGTCTTGTCTATAAATTGAGGCTTTAGCTCCTAAACCTTCGGCCAATTCTTTTAATTTAGATACCACATCCTCACCAAAAAAAGCTGGGTCGCCCAAAACAAAAGCTATTTCTTCGATAGGTTGTTTTAAAACCTTGGCAATATCTTTTACTAATCTGTGAACTATTGGTTGGCCTGCAACCGGAATTAGTGGTTTTGGAACTGTTAAACTATGTGGTCTAAGACGTGAACCTCGACCTGCCATTGGTACTATTATTTTCATTGAAAAACTTGTTTTTCGTTTCCACGTAAGTAGAAATCTATTTTTTGTTAAACTATATTTTAAATTAGGTCTCGACTGCGCTCGACCAGACATTATCTTTTATTTTACACCTGTACTTCCAAAACCACCTTCGCCACGAGATGTTTCAGATAAGAATTCTACTTCTTCCCATTCTGCGCGCTCGTGTTTGGCAATGACTAATTGTGCGATGCGCTCTCCGTTTTCTATTACAAAATACTCGTTTGAAAGATTTACCAAAATTACACCTATTTCTCCTCTATAATCGGCATCAACTGTTCCTGGTGCATTAAGTACTGTTATTCCTTTTTTTGCAGCCAAACCACTTCTTGGACGTACTTGTGCTTCTGTGCCGATTGGTAACTCTATAAACAAACCTGTTTTGACAATAGTACGTTCTAAAGGTTTTAAGGTTATTGGTTCGCTAATATTCGCCCGTAAATCCATGCCTGCTGAAGCTATGGTTTCGTAATGCGGTAAATTGTGATTTGATTTATTGATGATTTTAATTTTCATGTTTTTCAATTTCTGATTCTAGTAAATTAATGATGGATACCATTTCTTCTCTCAAAATTGGACCTTCTGTGAAAATAGCTTGCATATGTGCTATTAACAAAAACATCATGTTTTCAAGGGTGTTGCTTCTGTACAATTTTATGTATCCCTCTTTATGTATTAGTTTTTCCTGTTCTGTTCTTTCCCTAGTTCCTGCCCATATTTGAAACATAGCTGGAAGATTTTTAATTGCTGGATAGAGTTGTTCTTGAGAATACTTAAATGTGTTCTGTTCTTCCTCTTTATAGTCAACTACTAAATCCTGAAATTTTGAAATTCGCACTTTTAAAACATCATTTGTAATTAATTCTAGTTTGCCAGAACTAATGACTGAATTATAAATGCCTTGCAATGGGTCAAAGGTCCATACTTGTCCAATTTTAAAATGTAAAGAATCCCATTTTTTGGCACTATAAGCCTCAATATCATCTGTCATTACCTTAATAACAGTATTTCTTCTAGCCTCTTGTTGTTTATAGATGGTGTCAAATCTTACAAGACTTCCATTAAACTCTTGGTGTAAGCCTTTTAAAATCTTTAACTCTTCTTTTTGTAGTTGACGTACTTGGTTCCAGTTGTTAACCTGAAGCGCTAACAAAATACCAATCATCACCAAAACAATCTCGCCGATTGCGTATTTGAGATAGCGACCCATTTTGTTTTCAATGAGCATTTGCTTGCGTATTTTATTGAAGAATTTAATCATTTTGTTATCTTCTTAATAATCGTTTTAAGTCCTTTTTTTCGAGTAAAACAACTGCAAAAACAAAGACACACAAAAATACAGTTCCTATGAAAATATCTCTGTCAAATTGGTAATAACTTAAAAATGAAATTAGAGTCCCGCCAAGTAAATACATAGCTATTCTTTTAAAATCATATGGTACAGGATAATGCTTTCTCCCTAAAACTACAGAGATAAGCATCATTAAGCCATAAGCTAAAAGTGTTGCATAAGCACAAGCCATAAAACCTAGCTTAGGTATAAACATTACATTAAAGCCAATGGTAATTATAGCACCTACTACAGAAATATACATACCGTAACGTGTCTTATCTGTTAGCTTATACCAAATAGAAAGATTGTGATAAATACCTAAACAAAGATTAGCGAGCAAGACAATAGGCACAATATCTAAAGCTAGTAAATAGGTCTCTTTTTTAATGAAAATAGGTCTTAACACATCTATATAGACAGTGACTATAATTAAACCTAAAGTGCCTACAATCGTAAAATACTTTAAAATCGTAGCGTAGGTTTCTTTAGCGTTGGCTTTATCTGAATGATTAAAGAAAAAAGGCTCAGCTCCCATACGGAAGGCTTGTATAAATAGCGTCATAAATACCGCCAACTTATAACACGCGCTATAAGCACCATTGATATATTCGCCTTCATAAGATGGTAATAACCATTTATCTAAATTCTCATTTATAACAAACGCCAAACCAGCGACCATTATCGGCAATCCGTAGTTAATGAGTTGTTTGAAAATATCTTTATCAAACACAAATTTGGCCTTAAACATGTATGGTAAAACCATGAGCAAAATAAAGCCACTTGCAGCTAGATTTGCTATAAAAATATACTCAACAGGATTGCTGACATTAAATAAACTTCTTAGTGTTTCTGAGCCATATGTTACTGATAAAAACAGAACATTTAAAACAACAAT
>CAZBMY010000001.1:36424-53415 GCA_964492855.1 uncultured Flavobacteriaceae bacterium | reverse complement strand
AGTGCTATTGATGATGGCGGCGGTAATAGCCCTTCTACAGTTAATCAAACATCATTTGGAGCAACAGATACTTTAAATCCTATAACTATTACGTATACTATAGAAAATAATGGTGCAGCTGACCTAGATATTACATCATGGAGCAGTAATAACTCAAACTTTCAAATAATATCTACTATACCTGTAGGTGTTATAGCACCTGGAGGAACAACTACTTTACAAATTACCTTTACTCCTACATCTACAGGAACAATATCAGGTATAATAACAGTTAACAGTGATGATCCAGACGAAGGTGTATACACATTTAATGTAGAAGGTCAAGGTACATTACCTCCTCCTATTTATACATACATCTATCATACCTTTGATGAATCTAATGAAGGTTGGACAAACATAACCTCAACCAATGACTCTTGGGTAAGAACAAATACATTTACTACAACTGATGAAATGGGAGAAGGTTACTTCTTCAGAAATACAAACTATAATACTTATTTAGCTAATACAGATATTGTAATCGAAAGTCCATCTTACGATTTTAGCGGCTTAAATAATCTTAGATTAACTATAGACGTAAAATATAATACTGAAAATGGTACAGACGGTATGCGTATTTTATACTCCGTTAATGGTGCAGCATACCAAGTATTAGGAGCTTCAGGACAAGGCACCAATTGGTACGAAGATAATGTAACTGCATTAGGATCTGATGGATGGAATAATGACGGACATTCAGCAACTCCTGCATTTACACCTCATAGCCAATTTGGTAAATCATCTATTAATCTAGATGGAGGAATATTTGACGGTCAAAGCAATGTAAGATTCAGAATTCAATTTGCTTCTGACGGATCTATAACAGGTGAAGGTGTTGCCTTTGATAATTTTTATATTGAGGCAGATCCAATGTCGGCTTTATCATCTCCTTTAACAGCACCAGCTAATTTAACAAGCAATTTAAGGCTTTGGCTAAAAACTAATGAAGGGATATCAAACAGTGACAATACACCTCTTACTCTTTGGGAAGATCAAGCAACGACATCTCCATTAGATAAAGAAGATGCTTTTGCTGCAACTTCTACAGCGCCAATATACAGAGATAGCGGAAGTAGAAATATTAACTTTAATCCTGTAGTAGATTTTGATAATTCTGATGATACTTCAATTGAATATATGAACGGGAAAGGAGGATTATTTTCTCAAGATTTGTTTGTGGTATTTAGAAGTGATGATACTGCTGAAAACAATACAGGTACGTATACACCAGGTAGGCAATTTGCCGTTGGAGGACGGTTTTCAGATGAAGCATACCATGAAGACGCCACTGGTATAGCTTTAGGTAGTTCTACCGCGCGTTATGATAATGAAGTTATCGCATTTAATATAAGTTCATTTCCACAGGGATCTTCGGCTCCTAATGATACATCTTATGGTAGAGCCTACACCACTACTACTGATACATTTAGCAATCACCCATTAATAGTCAACGTAAAATCTAATAGCGGCAGAACTGCATCAGAAATATACAAAAACGGAAAAAGAGTTGATAACACTACAGGAACCGCTGGTAACGGAGCAGATCTTAATTTTAACGAAAACAACAATCTTCAATTCTTATTAGGTACAGGGCGCTCTGGTATTGCTGGTCGTACAACATCTCAGATGAACGGAATGATTGCTGAAGTCATCTCATATTCGTCGCCTAATTCTGCTACGAATCAGAAAAAAATTCAATCTTATTTAGCTGTAAAATATGGTATTACGCTTCAAGATGCTTCATCTACATTACTAAATCACAGAATAAACGATACTGATTATATAGACTCTCAAGGTGATATAATTTGGGATACAAGTGATACAGATATCGATGGTAATTTTTATAACCACGATGTTGCAGGTATAGGTCGTGATGACGCCTCAAATTTAGACCAAAGACAATCACGAAGTCAAAATGACGAAGTAGATGCATTTGGACCTACAAGTGGTTTTTTAACTATGGCGTTAACTGATACCTATGATACTAATAATGAAAACATTACTAATACAACAGGCTTTCAAGATCGCGAATTTTTAATGTGGGGTAATAATAATGCAACTCTTAACGAGTCTGATGATCCTATTGAAGTTGATATGAGTGAAGATATTGGTGACCCTGCACTTGAAACAGTAGTTTCTTTTAGGTCTATACAACGTATCTGGAAAGTCGTAGAGAATCGTCCTTATGTATCTGCTGATATAGGAATGGTTGAAGTTTCTGTACCTACAGTGATTGTAAGATCAGCGGCACCTCCTAACGGACGCTATTTAATGTTTATATCTCAAAATGGACGCTTTGATCCTACAGCAGATTTTAGAGTTATGACAGAAAACGGAGGTCGCCTTTACGCAAACTATGATTTTGATGGTACTGAGTATATTACTTTCGGATGGGCACCAGAACGCTTATTTGAAAGATCAATAAAATTTGACCCAGCTAGATTTACTTACATCGATGTTGAAGATAACCTTGACTTAGACCCAGCAAGTACAGATGCTTCTGATACGGATGCTGATTTTACAATATCTGCGTGGATAAACAGAAATAACCTTTCTGCTGACGCTTCTATAATTTCTAAACGTGATTTTACGTATACTAGTGGTTATGATTTTAAAATTGATACTTCTGGGCGATTAGAAGTATCATGGATTAATGGTTCTATGCACTCATTAAACTCTGCAGTGGAAATTCCTGTGGGTATTTGGCATCATGTCGCTTTTATTTACAAGGATGGTGTTGGCTCAATCTACATTGATGGTATTTTAGACGTTACCCAACCAATGGCAACTCCTCCTGTAAACACTAATGATTCATTTTTAATTGGTGCAGCTGGAAAAGGTGTTAATGTTGGCGCTTATTTTGATGGAAATATAGATGAAGTGAGAGTTTGGAATAATGGACTATCTGAAGGTCAACTCCGTTACATTATGAACCAAGAGTTAGAAAATAATGTAGGAACAATTGCTAAATATTTTGATGACAATTCTATACTACCAACAAAAGACGAAGTATCAGGTATTGATTATACTAAATTAGAAGGGTATTATCCAATGTCTAGGTATACCTATACCAATACTAAAGATGAATCTGGGCGACTTAGAACAGGTTCTCTAAAGCAATTAAAAACTGTAGATTATCAAACAGCTCCTCTACCATACATCTCTACACAAAATGGTGATTGGACTGATAGTAATACATGGGTTAATGGCGATAAGCAATACATACCAGGGTCTAGAGCCCTTGCTAATAATGAAGCTTATGTCAACTGGAATATCGTTGAAACTTCACACGATATAGTTATTAATAATGCCACGCTATTTGATGATGATACCGTAAATGTTGCTGATGGTGATGGTAATGATAATGAAGGTAATAGAACTGTACTTGCGCATATAATCAACTCAGGCCTTGTTACTGTAGATGGTGATAATTCAACCGAAACAGGCTTTGGATACACGGTGACACATTATCTAGAATTAGGAGGTAAACTAGATTTAGAAGGTGAATCTCAGTTAATACAAACAACAGATAGTGATTTATTAATTGGGCCTTCTGGAGAACTAGAAAAAGACCAACAAGGTACGTCTAATACTTACCATTATAATTATTGGAGTTCACCGATAGGAACAGCTTTAACTACATTAGATAATACAAATACAAATCCAAACAGATATAGGTATACTGTTACAGACGTAATGTCAGACAATGGTAGTCCTATTATGTTTTCTTCATCAGGATTTGATGGGGCAGAAACACCACTAACTATTGCTGATTATTGGATTTGGAAATTTGCCAACAATCCTGACGGTGATTACTCTGCTTGGGAACATGTTAGAAGCGGTGACGATATTGATCCAGGTGAAGGATTTACCATGAAAGGTCCTGGAACATCTAATATCAATCAAAACTATACCTTCTTAGGTAGACCAAATAATGCAAACATTAATTTAACTATTAGTCAAGGAAATGACTACCTCGTTGGTAATCCTTATGCCTCAGCTATAGATGCAAGACAATTCATATTAGATAATGGCCCTTCGCTATTTTTCCAAGCTGGGACTATTCAAGTACAATTAGATGGTAGTGGCAATCCAGTTCTAGACGGTAATGGAGATCCAATCTATATAGATAATGATGGTAACCTATATTACATACGTTTGGATGGGTCTTCAAATCCTGTTTTAGATGGTAATGGAAATGAGATTTACGAAGATTCCTCAGGAGACCCTCATTATGTACAATTAAATGATGCTGGAGATCCTGTTTTAGATAGTAACGGAAATGTTGTTTACATAATCACTGGCACAAGTGAAAGTGACCCTACTACAAGTGGTACATTATACTTCTGGGATCATTGGGGAGGAGGAGACCATATCCTTGCTAACTATCAAGGTGGTTATGCAACCTATAATTTAGCAGGAAGTACAGAAGCTCCTTTTTCTATGACAGGAGAGTCAGATATTGATGTATCGCAAGTTGGTACCGGCGTTAGAGCACCAGGACGTTACATACCTGTTGGACAAGGATTCTTTGTTGTAGCAGGAAATGGAGGAACTATTAACTTTAATAACGGACAGCGTGTATTCAAAAAAGAGTCTACGGTTAATGGACAAACATTTAGAACAACAACTAGAACTAATACGAGTAATGCCACTACAGATATTACAGATTTAAGACAAAAAATTAAAATCGGATTTAATTCAGTTGGTGGGCAACACAGACAATTATTATTAACTCTAGATGAAAACACATCTCCTGATGTAGATTGGGGTTATGACGGCACAACTTATGATTATAAGAATGATGATATGTTCTGGTTAATTGATAATAACTTCTATGTGATACAAGCATCAAACAGCTTTGGTGAAGAAGCAAAATATCCATTAGCACTATATACATCTGAGGATGGTAATAATTCTATAACTATAGACCAACTCATTAATGTTGATGGTGACCAAGACGTTTTTATCCATGATATTGATTTAGGTATATACCATAATCTAAAAGACAGTGATTATGACGTATTCCTTAATGCTGGATACTACGATCAACGTTTCGAAATCGTATTTACAAATTTATCTGCCGCAAGTTTAGGTACTGATGACGAAATTCTTGAAGACGAAAAAATAGATGTTCGTTACTCTAATACAATAGACAAAATTGTATTGATTAATCCACACGGATTACAAGTAAACGATATACAAATTTATAATATCATAGGGCAGCATATTACCGAAATTAAAGAGATTAAAAACGGAAATATAACTGAATATAATATTGGGAAGCTAAGTTCTGGACCTTATATCATTAAATTAAATACTGTAAGCGGTTCGGTATCTAAAAAAGTATTGATAAACTAATCCTATAGACTTATGCTTATAAAAACGCTTCCGTAACTGGAAGCGTTTTTTATTTTAGCTTAATCTTGAAATCAACTCACTTAAACTTAAGGTATCTTGATTACCAGAAGTCATATCTTTTAAAGTAAACGTATTCGTTTTTAATTCTTGTTCTCCAACCAATACAACAAATGGAATTTGACGTTTATTAGCGTAATTCATTTGTTTTTTCATTTGCTTTCCAGAGGTTATCCAATCCGGATAAAGTTCTGTTGTAATGCCTTCATTACGCAACACAGTAACTGCTTTTAGTGATGACATTGCTTCATCCTTACCAAAGTTTATAAATAAGACTTTTGTATTGTCTACAACCGATTCCGGAAACAAACCAAGCTCTTCTAATACTAAATAAATGCGATCTAGACCAAAACTAATGCCCATACCACTCATGTTTTTTAAGCCAAAAACACCTGTTAAATCATCGTAACGACCACCTCCACCGATAGAACCCATTTTAACAGTCTCTGGAGCTGAGACTTCTAAAATAGCACCTGTATAGTAGTTTAGACCACGAGCTAAAGTTACATCTAGTTGTAGGTTAGCAGTTTTCAATTTTAATTCAGAAATAGCAGTATTTATAAATTCTAACTCTTCAATACCCTTAAGGCCAACATCTGATGTATTTAAAATTTGTTTTAAGCTTTCTACTTGAGCGCCAAAATCTCCGGATAATTCAAATAAAGGTTGAAGTTTTGCAATACCACTTTCAGCAATACCTTTAGATAACATTTCTTCTTTTACCTTCTCCTCTCCTATTTTATCGAGCTTATCTAATGCAACAGTAAAATCAATCAGTTTATCTTGTGCGCCAATTACCTCAGCAATACCCGATAATATTTTACGGTTATTAATTTTAATGGTTACTCCTTTTAAGTCTAAAGCTGTAAATACACCATCGTATAATTGAATAAATTCAACCTCCTGAAATAAGGATGTACTTCCTATAACATCTGCATCACACTGGTAAAACTCTCTAAAACGGCCCTTTTGTGGTCGGTCTGCACGCCAAACGGGTTGTATTTGGTAACGTTTAAACGGAAAGTCTATATCGTTTTGGTGTTGTACAACGTAACGTGCAAAAGGGACTGTTAAGTCATAACGAAGGGCTTTTTCGGAGATTTTAGACGTTATGTTTGCTTCCGAACGGGATGTATAATCTTTGTCTGAAATTTTCTTTAAGTATGCTCCAGAATTCAAAATCTTAAAAATCAGTCGGTCGCCTTCATCACCATATTTACCCATTAAAGTTTCAGAGTTTTCAAAACTTGGCGTTTCGATAGGCTGAAATCCGTATACTTGAAACTGTTGCTTTATAGTTTCAGTAATATAATTGCGTTTCGCAACAGTCTCTGCATTAAAATCTCTCGTTCCTTTTGGTATACTTGGTTTTTGTGCCATATTATTTCCCGTGGAAACGGGAATTTCATTAAATTATACTTTCGCTATTATAAAACACTTCGACAAGCTCAGTGTGACTTCATGCTTTTTATTGCATAACAACATGAAGTCACAAAAATATTATAAATTTTATAGGCAAACCCAAGTAATTTCAAATTTGTAGTAACTTTATTCACATTAAGTAGTCTTATAGCAAACTGACCATAACTCTAGACTTAAACATGAAAGTTTCTCTCTTTAAAGAAAATATAAAAATTGCCCTTGGATCTATTAAAGGCCAACTATTAAGAACCATTCTTACTGTTATTATAATAGGTATTGGTATTATGGCTCTTGTAGGAATTCTTAGTGGAGTTTCTGCCCTAGAAAATACTATATCTAGTGATTTCTCATCTATGGGTGCTAACACCTTTAACATTCAGCGTTATGAGTTTAATACACAGCGCCAGAGTAGTCGTGAGCGTCAAAAAATAAATCCGGTAATTACGTACAGAAACGTTAAAGACTTTCAGGAGAGTTATAATTTTCCATTCACAAAAACGTCTGTATCATTCATAGGAACTCGAATTGCAGAAATAAAAACAGAATCTGACAAAACCGACCCTGAGGTTCGCGTACTTGGTGCTAATGAGCATTTTTTAGAAAATTCAGGCTTAGAAATTGAAGATGGTCGTGGTTTTAATGTCTTTGACGTTACAAATAATAATGCGGTATGTGTTATCGGTAGTGATTTGGTAAAAGCGCTCTTTGCAGATGTTAATCCTGTTGGGCAAACCATTAGTGTAAGAGGCTCCAAGTTTAAAGTTATTGGTCATCTTAAAGAAAAAGGTGCCACGTTTGGTAATAATCAAGATTTGCGTGTAATTCTTCCTATCCAAAAAGCACGTTCGATTTTTACTAACCCAAGAATTAACTATAACTTGAGTATCAAAACAGATAAGAAAGACATGCTCGAAGGTGCTCAAGATGATGCCATACTTGTGTTTAGAAATGTTAGAGGATTAAACCCTGTAGAGAAAAACAATTTTGGACTAGAGCGCAGTGAAGACTTAATAAACAGAATTAGCAACATCTCTAACTACCTGTATGTTGCAGCTTGGATTATAAGTATTATCACCATTTTTGGCTCTACCATTGCTCTTATGAATATTATGCTTGTATCTGTAAGTGAGCGAACTAGAGAAATTGGTGTACGCAAAGCTTTAGGTGCAAAAAGTAAGACCATTGCTGTTCAATTTTTTATCGAAACTGTAGTGATTGGTCAATTAGGTGCTCTTCTTGGAATTTTCCTCGGTATTCTTATTGGATGGCTTTTAGCAACTGTATTTGAGTTACAATTCTCAACACCTTGGTTTGCAATGTTTTGGGGTGTTACTATAGCGTTTATTGTTGCTGTAATATCTGGTGTGTACCCTGCAACTAAAGCGGCTAAACTAGACCCGATAGAATCTTTACGCTACGAATAAATCAACACCTTATTTTTGTTGCCCTATTAATTTTTCAAAATACTGAAATAACTCACCTTTTGTGATATTTGCACCTTGTTGAATCATTTTAAAGATATCCATATGTTTGTCTTCTGAATACTCTTTTCTTGCATTAAAAAATTCAATACTATCTGAAAGCAAATTATCTCTTAACCACTGAAATCCTTCTTTGGTTGTTAAATCAATGGTGTCATTTTTAATTTTAAGAGCTATTAGATGCATATCGTTCTCTTTACATTTAAACAAATGTAATTGTTGTGGAGAGATGTGTTCTAAATATTCAACCTTGCTTAATACACCAAACCATACCAAATCGCTAAAGACATCTAGCTCTTGCTCTGCGGCTTCTGGTTTGTTTTCTTTAATATCTGCCCATTCATCAGCAGTAATAGATTGTGTTGCCAAGAAATTAATAAATTCCTGATGTAATTCTTCAAACTGCTCTTTTGTAAGTCTTGTGTATTTCATCTTGATAATACTTCTATTTCAATTGTTCTGCTACTGCAAATGGCCTGTCTGTTGCTAACATATCTACTCCAAGATTAAGCCAATCGGTATATAAATTATCACCTCTAGCTTCTGCTCTTTTATCTAAGTTACCTAGTGTTCCTAGCATACACAATATATCATTATCATGTAATTTCTTAAATAATGATTGGTCAGATAATCTTGTCCCTGTAAAGGCAATCATATTTTTTGTCGGAATCCCAGACTTCAATAATGCCTCTACTTCTGAATCATTTCTTCCAGAAACTGAAAGCATCATATTTGGTGCTAGTTTATAAGCTGATTGGGATTGCTCAAGACTATAAGTGATAATAATACATACATCCTCAGCTTGGGCATCTTTAATAGCTTTAATAACGTCTGATTGCGGAACGCTTCTCTTAATATCTACACTTAATACAACATCGTTAGATTTGCTCCATTCTAATACGTCTTTAAACAAGGGTACTATAAATTGAGTCTCATTGCCAAAATCATCTACGAGTTTAAAATTCTTAAGCTCATCATATGTTGTAGCTTTTACTAAACCTGTTCCTGTAGTGGTTCTGTCAATTGAATTATCATGCATTAACACAAGCTGACCATCCTTGGTTTTAGCGACATCAATCTCATAGATTGCCTTCATGTTATCATTTACATATTTGATTGTCTCCAAACAGTTTTCGGGATAATTCAAAATAGACTTACCACCACGATGTACACTTATTTTTGGAGCTTTATTATTAGAATACCTGTAGGTTTCTAATAATACAGAATCCTTAACCTTTACTTCGGTCTTACAACCAAGTAAACCAACACTTAATAATAGTATGCAAACAAACCTCATAACTTTGATTTTTATTTATAAAAAAACCGTTTAGATATTAACTAAACGGTTTTTTATATCTTGAAAAATAGATTAAGCTTCTGCAACTACCTCAAATGGGAAGTCTACAACTACTTCTCTATGCAATCTTATAACTGCATCATATTTTCCTAAACGTTTTACGTTACCGCCAGTAACACTGATGAATTTTTTCTCAATGCTATGACCTGCTTTTTGTAAAGCGTCTGCTAAATCAATGTTGTTTACAGATCCAAATAATTTGTCTCCAGAACCAACTTTTGATGCTATTTTAATTTCTAAATTACCTAAAGCTTCAGCGATTGCTTTTGCTTCATCAATTAACTTTTGCTCTTTGTAAGCACGTTGCTTTAAGTTTTCTGCTAAAACTTTCTTTGCAGATACTGTAGCTAATATGGCTTGTCCTTGAGGAATTAAAAAGTTTCTACCATAACCGTTCTTAACTGTTACAATATCGTCTTTAAATCCTAAATTCTCAACGTCTTGTTTTAATATAAGTTCCATGTGTTATGATAAATTTATTTTAATAAATCAGCTACATAAGGCATTAATGCCAAGTGTCTAGCTCTTTTTACCGCTACAGATACTTTTCTTTGGTACTTTAAAGAAGTTCCTGTTAATCGTCTTGGTAATAATTTTCCTTGCTCGTTTACAAAACCTAATAACCAATCTGCATCTTTGTAATCTACATACTTAATACCAGATTTTTTGAAACGGCAATACTTCTTAGCTTTAGAAGTCTCTATGTTTAATGGCGTAAGATATCTAATCTCGCCATCTTTTTTTCCTTTTGCTTGTTGTTCTATAGATGCCATAATTACGCTTTTGCTTTAGCTTTAACTTTCATTTTTTCTCTTCTTCTTTCAGCCCAAGCAATTGCATGCTTGTCTAATTTTACAGTTAAGTAACGCATAAAACGCTCATCACGTCTAAACTCTAACTCTAAAGGCTCAATAGCTTCGCCAGCTACAGTGTACTCAAATAAGTGATAAAAACCACTTTTTTTGTTTTGGATTGGGTAAGCCAATTTTTTTAGTCCCCAATCTTCTTTGGCAATCATCTTAGCTCCTTTAGAAACGAGGAAATCCTCATATTTCTTTACTGTCTCCTTTATCTGGTCATCAGATAAAACGGGATTTAAGATGAAAACAGTTTCATAATGATTCATAATTTAATTTTTGTTTATTGTTAAAACGGCTGCAAAAATAAACAATATTTACAAGTGAACCAATGATTTACAGCTAATTTTTTTACACAAGTTATTGAAGGAATTTTAACTAATTTTTACACTTTACCGATGTTTTTTGGTATTTGTCCGAATTTTTCGTACTATTGTCGAAGCTTAACCTAAAACTAATAATGTTATGACTTTAAACTGTGTGGTTGTCGATGACTCTGCAATTCAACGTTTATCTATTGTAAAACTAATAGAAAACCATGAGTCCCTAAATCTCGTCGCTGAATATAGTAGCGCACTAGAAACCAAAAATGGATTAAACACTAAAAAAGTAGATTTAATCTTTCTAGACATCGAAATGCCTGTTCTTAATGGATTCGAATTACTGGATGTACTCAACAATAAACCCCAAATTATTTTTGTTACTGGTAAGACCGAATATGCATTTAAGGCTTTTAATTACGATGCTACCGATTATTTACAAAAACCAATAACCAAAGAGCGTTTTAATACTGCCGTTGAAAAAGCAATTGAGCAGCATAAATTAAAGTTAGACTTTAATGAAACTGATGGTGAACATATTTTTGTAAAAAGTAACTTAAAGAAACGTAAAGTTTATATTAAAGATATAAAATGGATTGAAGCACTTGGTGATTACGTAAAAGTAGTTACTGAAGAAAACAGCCTAGTTGTTTTATCTACAATGAAAGCTTTTGAAAAAGAATTACCAGAAGGTAAATTTTTAAGAATACATAAATCTTACATTGTGAATCTTGATAAAATTGATCGCTTTAATAGTAAAAATGTTGAAGTCGGTGCTTACGAAATTCCTTTAAGCCGAAACAAGAAAACACAGCTTGTCGACGCTTTAAACAATATGTAAAGTCATATTATCTTATATACCAAATCCCGGCATCTGTCGGGATTTTTTTATTCTAATAGTTATCGACATTAATAATTACTCTAACTGGTCTAAAGTCTTTAACAGCATTAAAACTATTCTCAATTTTCATAATTGCTTCCTTTGTTTTTGGCAAAGATTGATGTTGAGGAATTTTGATTAAAATATTTTTGTGATACAGATTTCTAATCCTAGATACTGGAGGGAATTCTGGCCCTAAGACATTAGACTTAAACAATTGCTTTAAAGATTTGGCATACCAATCTGCAGCTAAATTAACGCGATTATAGTCCTTATGCTTTAGAGTAACTTTAATTAATCTATATAGTGGTGGATATTTATAATTGTATCTATCATTTAACTGCTCTTTATACATCTCTGTATAAGAATTTGTAGATACTTGCTGCAAAATATTATGATTTGGATTATAGGTTTGTATTAAAACTTTCCCTCTTAAATCGGTACGCCCTGCTCTACCAGATACTTGTGCCATTAATTGATAACTCCGCTCATGCGCTCTAAAATCAGGGAAATTTAAAAGATTATCTGCATTTAAAATGCCTACAAGTTTTACATCTCTAAAATCTAAACCTTTAGTTAGCATCTGTGTACCTACCAAAATATCTATTTCATGTTGTTCAAATTTTGAAATCAGTTTATCAAAACCGAATTTCCCTCTCGTTGTATCCAAATCCATCCGAGCGACTCTACTATCAGCAAATAACGCTTTAACCTCCTCCTCTATTTGCTCTGTTCCAAAGCCTTTGGTGTCTAAAGTAACATTACCACAAGCTTGGCAATTTTTCAACATTGCAGAATTATAGCCACAATAATGACAACGTAACTGGTCTCTGTATTGATGATAGGTTAAACTCACATCACAATTTGGGCATTGCGGAGAGTGACCACAAGATGTACACTCCACTATTGGCGAGAATCCTCTTCTATTCTGAAATAAAATAACTTGAAAACCTTCTTCTAAAGTCTGCGTAATTTCTTCAATCAAACGATCACTAAAATGACCTTTCATTCGCTTTCGTTTGTATTTATCTGCTAAATCCACCAATTCAATATCTGGCATCAATACATTATTATAACGGTGTTTAATCTCTACAAGTCCGTATTTACCCTCTGTAGCATTATAATAACTCTCTAGGCTTGGTGTCGCTGTACCCAATAACGTTTTTGAAGAAAACATATGAGCCAAAACTATAGCCGCATCCCTTGCATGATAGCGTGGTGCCGGGTCAAACTGCTTAAAAGATTGCTCATGTTCTTCATCTACAATAATTAATCCCAAATCTTTAAATGGTAACAATAATGCTGACCTTGCTCCTATGATAATTTGAGCATTCTCAGAATTATTAAGAATATTATTCCAAGCTTCAACTCGCTCATTACCAGAATATCTTGAGTGAAAAACAACAACTTTTTTGCCAAAATAATTTTGAAGCCTAGATACTAATTGCGTAGTTAATGCTATTTCGGGGAGCAAATACAAAATCTGTTTGTTTTGCTGTAATTGGGCTTCTATTAGCTTTACATAAATCTCTGTTTTTCCTGAGGAAGTTACACCATGCAATAAGACAACAGGTTTCTCAATAAATTCAGTCTTAATCTGATGAAGGGCATTTTCTTGAAATTCATTTAGCTGTTTTTTATTGTCCTTTTCTTTTTCTTCAAAAGACACTCTATCCGTTTGGATGTAGTATTCTTCGAGAATATCTTTATCAATTAATGCTTTTACAACCGCCGATGAGGCTCCGCTTCGCTCAATAAGTTCCTTGACTTTAATTGGGTCTTTAGAACTCACCTCCATCTGAAACACACTTAACACAACCTCTCTTTGTTTCTTGGCGCGATTGAGTATTATCAATAGTTCGTTTAGTTTTTCTTCAGATTTATGATTCTGGTGCAATCGAACATAACGAACCATCTTAGGCGTATACTTCTCATAAATTTCTTCTTGTAATTGTAGTATGCCTTTTTCAACTAAACCATTAACTATGGGTAACACACGTTTTTTATCTAAAATGGATACTACATCTTGAATTTTTAGTGATGACTGATGCTGTAGTGCTTCGAATATTAAAAATTCTTCGTCTTTTAAATCAGTTTCATTTATTTCTTTCAGATTTACTTTAGAGATAATTGTTTCGCTTTCTATAATAAAAGCATTTGGCATTGCTGCTCGCATCACTTCGCCTAGACTACACATATAATAACTAGAAATCCATTCCCAATGCTTTATTTGCATGGAAGTAACCAAAGGCTTATCGTCTAAAATTTGATGAATGGTCTTGGCCTCGTAAGCTATTGGTGGTGACGTATGAATTTTATAGACTAATGCCGTATAAATTTTACTTTTTCCAAAAGGTACGGCGACTCGCATACCTTGAGTTAAAAATTGCGACTCCGCTTCAGTAACATGATAAGTAAAGGCTTTTTGAAGCGGTATCGGTAGTATGACGTCTACAAAATGATTAATCATCATTTAAAACTTGATTTCTTTTATGTAAACCTCTTAATGTGGCATTTAACTCGTAGCCTAAAAGCAAAATGTTAGCATTTAACCATAAATATAATAGAAGAATTAATAGTGCTCCTATTGAACCATAAAGCTCGTTATACTTTGAAAAATTATCGATATAAACACCAAATAAATACGATGTTAAAATAATGAGCAGTGTGGTTAATAAAGCGCCTATTGAGAAAAAGCGAGTTTGCCTGCCTTCTTTAGTTCCAAAATAATATAAAGTTGCTGTTGCTATATAAACCATAATAACAAAGAACATGTACTTAGCCGTTAAAATCCAATCTTTATCCACGGCTTCACCACCATTAATGGCTTCGTTTATCGGTGTTATAATATAAACTTGTGTGTAAATAAAAACGGCAACGGTTAATAAGACCAAAATAGCTAATATTAATGCTATACCTAGAGCATATAAATATTGTTGAAACACATTACGGGTGAGCTGCTGATGATAAGAATTTTCAAAACCGGTAAATACCGCATTCACGCCATTAGCCATTAAAAACATAGACAATAAAAATACTGAAGATAATAACCCTGCTTGTTGGTTACCTTCAAGATTATCGAATATACTTTCCATAAAAAAATCTGAGGTTTGAGGTGGCAAAAACGACTGCAAAAAGTCTAAAAAATCGCCTTGAAAACCATCAATAGGAATGCTAGGTATTAAAATAATTACAAACAATAAGAAAGGGAAAATAGCAGTAAAAAAACTAAATGCAATTGCACTAGCGCGAGTTGTCAATGTTCCTTTTACTATGCCTAAACCATACAATTCTAATAAGTCATAAAGAGATAAACCCTCAAAGCCCGGAAGTTTAATCTTTAGGCAAACACCTACCAAAACATTAACCCCTGGGATTTTTTTAAGCTTATCTTCTATTGATTTTGGCATAAAAAAGATTTACGTATTTAGATTAACAATTGACGCTTTGGTATTTAAATTTAACTTATACTGCTTTAAGACTTAGGTCCATATTGTAAACACTATGCGTTAAAGCACCTGACGAAATATAATCAACGCCACACTCGGCATAATGTCTCACCGTTTTTTCATTAATGCCACCAGAGGATTCTGTAAGACATATATCTCCTATTAGTTTTACAGCTTCGCGAGTATCTTCGTAATTAAAATTATCTATAAGAATACGATATACGTCACCAGCGTCTAAAATTTCTTGAATTTCTTCAAGGTTTCTAGCTTCGACAATAATCTTTAAATCACGACCAGTTTCCTTTAAATACGCTTTGGTTTTGGCAATGGCTTTACTTACGCTACCCGCAAAATCGATATGGTTATCTTTTAGCATAATCATATCATACAATGCAAAACGGTGATTTTCTCCTCCTCCAATTTTTACGGCCCATTTTTCTAGTGCACGAATTCCTGGTGTTGTTTTACGTGTGTCTAAAATCTTAGTACCTGTACCCGCAAGCAAATCAACAAACACTTTAGTTTTTGTCGCAATAGCACTCATGCGCTGCATGGCATTAAGTACTAAACGCTCTGCTTTTAAAATCGACTGGGAAGCACCTTCTACATAAAATGCAATGTCACCGTATTTTACTTCCATTCCATCTTCAATAAGAGTTTCGACTTTCATGTCAGAATCGACATAAGAAAATACTTGTTTTGCAAATTCAACACCTGCAATAATACCATTATCTTTAACCAAAAGCTTTGCTTTTCCTTTTGCAGAAGAAGGAATACATGCTAATGAACTGTGGTCTCCATCACCCACATCTTCTCGAATGGCATTAGCGATAATACCTTCTATTTCTTTATTGAATTGTTGTTGAGAAATCATTGTTAGAATTATTTAATGTAAAAATAGGAAATTGATTGACGATATACGATTTTAGATTTACGAATTCTGACATATAAAAATCCTACATCGTAATTTGAAAATCGTAAATTTGAATATGCAAATAAAACTCATTGCCATTGGCAAAACAGATAATAAAGAATTACAAGGTCTTATTGAAACGTATAAGAAGCGTCTGAGTCATTATATAAGATTTAGTCTTGAAATCATACCTGATGTGAAAAAGGTAAAACATTTATCTGAAGCACAACAAAAAGAAAAAGAAGGTGAGCTCATTTTGGCAAAAACTCAAAATTCTGATATTGTGATATTACTAGATGAAAATGGAAAGCAAATGGATTCTGTTGCATTTAGTAATTATCTTCAGAAGCACCTCAACTCAGGCATAAAGCAACTTATTTTTGTTATTGGTGGCCCATATGGATTTTCTGATGCAGTTTATAAACGTGCCAATGGCAAACTAGGCTTATCAAAAATGACATTCTCACACCAAATGGTGCGTTTATTTTTTATAGAACAGTTGTATCGTGGCTTTACGATATTAAAAAATGAGCCTTACCATCACCGATAAAGCTCATTTGTTATATCTGTATCGTCAGTTCGAGTGATTTTAATCCCGAATGTTTTCGGGATAAAAATAGTATCGAGAACCAAATAAACTACTTCTCGATACAAATTCCCCTCATTTCAATCGCAAAATTCACTCGAAGAGACGAAATGTCTATCACTTAGTAGCTTCAATCCAAGCATCAATTTTGTTTTCAAGCAATTGTAAGGGTATACAACCCGTTTCTAATACCTGATTGTGATATGCTCTAATATCAAATTTATCGCCTAGTGCAGCAGCAGCTCTTTCTCTCAACTCAATGAGTTTTA
>CAZBMY010000001.1:17462-36324 GCA_964492855.1 uncultured Flavobacteriaceae bacterium | reverse complement strand
GCCCAACCTTCGCCATAAGCACTATACCATAAGGTTTTTCTAAAATCTGGTAACTCTGTGTTTTCTTGCTGTAATGCTATTTGAAAATGATGCCCAGGAATAGCCTCATGAAGGAATAAACTTTCCTTATCAAAAATATTATACGTTTCTACATATGGTATAGGTGTATAAAAAATACCTGGACGCGTGCCATCTAAAGAGCCCGGACTATAATTAGCAGCAGCAGACTTTTCTCTAAATGGCTGTGTACGTCTTACCTCAAAGGCAGTGACTGGCTGTTTACCAAATAACTTATTTATTTGCGGCTTCATTACGTTATGAATGCTGTCATAAAAAGCAATCACCTGAGAACGTTCTGTGAATGGCATTAACGATTCTTTTGTTCTCACATGCTCAAAGAATTGATTTAAATCACCTTCAAAACCAACTTCTGTTTTAATAGCTTCCATCTCAGAACGAATACGTGCCACTTCTCTTAATCCTAACTGATGAATTTCATCAGCAGTCATAGTTGTAGTGGTATATAATTTTATCTGATGACTATAATACGCTGCACCAAGAGGAGTACCATCTATACCACTTGTTGCTCTACCATTTGGTAAATACTCATTTTTTAAAAAATCTACCATTTTTTGATGGGCTGGCATTAATTTGTTTTCTATCATTTCCATGTAATCAGCAGTAATCTTTTCACGCTCCTCTTTAGAAAATGTCTCTGGAAGCGCATTAATAGGCGCATAATACAAATGATTTTCAACTGGTCCTGTTGCAAGTGTTTCAAACTGCGGTATCACTTTTTTTATTAAAGGCGTTGGTAACACATAGCCTTCGGAAACTCCTGCTTTCATATTCTCAATTGAAGAATTTAACCATACTAAATAGTTATCTACACGTACCATCCAATCCTTATAATCTTGTACGGTTTTAAAAGGCTGGGCATTACTCGCCGATGCCAACTGATTAAAATCTAAGTTTTTAGACCACATCTGGTCTATTGGCATTAAATCCTTTTTAAAGGTCATAGCCTCTAAATTGATATCAATATCCCAATTAAGAACGTCATAACTCATTTTCTCTGTGCTATTCAAAGACGATACATCTATTTGAGATAGTTTGTTTTTATAAGATTCATAATACGCTTTCTTCTTAACCTTATAATCTACTGATAAGAAATCTGGAAACGCCGTATTGTAGCTCATATCCCCAGCATTTGTGGCAATCATTGGGTCTAATTCATAAGCTTCTTGGTTATAATCTTCTAAAAGTTGAGAAAATTCAACATTGGTAGACACTTTTTCTGATTTTGAAGTTGTTTCAGAAGTTTCATTTTTACAAGATATCATACTTACAAACAGTATGATTAAAACATATAATCTGTATTTCATAAAATGTGATTTTGTTATTGTATAAAGGTATAGAATAATTCCTAAGAGCTATTTGTGAAAATGCAAAAAGTCCGAAATATTGTTTCGGACTTTTTCTATTTACTTGTTCTAATACTAAAACACCTTGTATGTTTCTTTTCGCTTTTCTAATTGACGTTTTAAATCCCTTATCGTTTCACTAACAGCCATCTCATATTCGCGCTCATTAGAGGTTGCGAAAATTCTAGGACCTGGCAAACTCAATTCTATGTTACAAATCTTGCCCGCTTCATGGTCTTTTTCATCCTGCTTAAAGTATACTTGAGCTGAAATTAAAAACTCATATTTATCATTCAATTTATTTAATCGTTCTATAGTGAACTTAGAAAGTGTTTCACTAACATCTACATTTACATATTGAAAATTTACGGTCATAGTCATTTGATTTTGGTTGTTATTCTTACTACTCCTAAGATACGATTATAACTCCAGATTTGAGCTAACATTTATCATAAAAAAGAATTAAAACTGAACCCTTATTGAAAGTTTAGCCATACAATTACGTCTATAAATATCATAACCAAACAATTATGAATAATCAATTAGATAAAGATATTATAATCTTCGATGGCGAATGTAATTTATGCAATGGAGTCGTAGGCTGGCTTTTAAAATTTGCACCGGAAGATTTGTTTCAATTTGTGGCATTTCAATCGTCTTATGGTCAACAATTATTGAAGCAAAATGGATTCCCAACTCAGCGGCTAGACACCGTGATTTTAATAGATAACTCAGGTGTAAAAACGCACTCTGATGGTTTCTTAAAAATTATATCTAAAATCCCTAAATGGAAACGTGTAGCTGCTCTATTAGGTTTTGTGCCCAGGCTAGTCAGAGATTACATCTACAAAACAGCTTCAAAAAATCGTGTAAAATGGTTTGGTCAATCTAGAAGTTGTACTATAGATTTTAGATAGTAATTTGTTATTCAAAAATAACTTTAGCATCCATTTTAAACCAACTTTGGTAATACTGAAGATGTAATTTTTCAATAGCATTACGTTTTACTTTTAGTGTTGGTGTTATTAGACCGTTGTCAAGATTCCAAGATTCTGTCATTACAATAACTTTCTCTACTTTTTCGTGCTTTTCAAAATTTGGATTGACAGTATCCAAAATAGTTTCAAACCCTGTTACCAAGTCTTGTTTAGTTTTTAATTTTCCTATTTCGGATAATGTAACTAGAGCAATAGGTTGTGGTATGCCTGTGCCAACAATACAAATGTTTTCGATATCTGTATTTTTAGAAATTTCTAATTCTAATGCTGCTGGCGATACATATTTCCCTTTATCTGTTTTAAATTCATCTTTTGCTCTTCCTGTAATAGTTAAAAATCCATCATGGTCGTACTCTCCTTTATCACCAGTTTTAAAATAACCTTCTTCATCAAAAACTGCTGCAGTAAGCTCAGGAGCTTTATAATAGCCTTTCATTAAACAGTTGTTTTTAATAAGCAACTCACCTTCTGGGGAAATTTTGATATTCGCTTCTTTAAATACTTGGCCAACGGTACCCGATTTATTAGCTTCTCTTTGATTAAAATGAGAAACACAACCATCTTCGGTCATTCCATAAATTTGACGAATAGTAATTCCAAGATTTTGATACCAATCAATAATACTTACACTCAAAGGTGCTGCACCAGAGACCACTACTTTTGCATTAGATAAACCTAATTTAGTTCGTATTTTCTTCTTTATAATTTTATTTAAAATCGGAATCTTAAATAATCTATTTAATTTTTTTTGAGGTAGTTTTTCTAAAACTTTTTCTTGAAACTTAGCATATATTCTTGGTACACCAAAAAATACATCAGGTTGCACTTTTCCCAAGTCACTGGCAAAAGTTTCTAATGATTCTGGGAAAAACACTTCTAATCCAACCCTAATAGAAATGGTTTCTATTAAGCGTTCTGCAATATGAGCCATAGGCAAATATGAAAACATTTTATGTCCAAATTTTGTTTCAGTCACAGGTCCTAATACATCTGTACTATTCATAAAATTGCCAACAGTATGCATGACTCCTTTTGGTATTCCTGTTGTACCAGACGTATAAATTATAGTATGTAAATCATTTTTATCAGGAAATCTTATTTCAGAATCACTTAATGGCATTTGTTTATTTAGAATGTTTTCCCAAAGCGTTCCTGAGGATTCACCATACATTCCAACAGAAAATATAGGAATATTAGGAATCCCATTTTTTTGATTTTTAAAATCATCTAGCTTACCTACTATAATAGCTTTAGAATCACTATGTGTTAATATTTGCTGTATAGACTCAGCATTGAGTGTTGGATATATGGGAATTGACACATAACCAGCCATCATAATTGCCAAATCAGACATCGTCCAATGTGCACAATTTTTAGATAGTAGTGCTATATGACTTTGTCGAGGAAGGTTAAGCGCTTTTAATTCGGCTGCAATTTTGCGTACTTCGTTTCCTACTCGCTCAAATGTATAAGCAATAGTTGTTCCGTTTGTAGGCTGATTTAAAAATACATGATTTGGAGTTGACTTTTCCCAATGCAGAAAAGCCTCTAAAGGCGAATTGATTGTCGACATGTATCTTGATTTTCATCAAAGATATGAAAATCAGAACATTTGACTCTAGCATTTAAACAAACCTATTCAATTCTAATTCATTAATTCCTCCATGTGATGCATGTGCAACAGTAGCTCCATTTCTTATAACTAATAATTGTGGAGATTGATGCAAAACTTGAAACTTATAGCCTACCTCATTAGAAACATCTCTGTAATTCAATAAATCGAGATAATATAAATCCGCATTTATATCTACATCATACATAGACACAAATTGATTCATCACCATACGGCTAATTCCGCAACGTGTAGAATGTTTAAACACAAATTGTGTTCTAGTTTTAGAGCGTTTTTCAATTTCGGTTAACTGGCTAACATTATTTAATGCTTGCCAAGGTAATAGTTTCTCTTCTTTAGGTTCAGATGAAGAATTAAAGAGTTTATTAAATATACCCATTGATAAATTTGTTTTGTTTTTCCTTGTAAAAGGAATCTTATTAAACATTACATTCCACTTACTTAAGTCGAAATTATGCATTTAACTTACAAACAGACAAAAAGTCATTAAAACCAAGGTGTTTACAGACATTTTGTCTTTTTAACTCTGTTGGTAAGGTAATTGAAATATATGATTCTGAAAAAGAAAACGTCAGTATTAATTGACTAAAAAAATATTAAAAAATGAATTTTAACAACTATACAATTAAATCACAAGAAGCCATACAACAAGCGCAACAATTAGCGCAAAGTTATGGGCATCAACACATAGAGAATGAACATCTTTTTAAAGGCATTCTTAATGTTGATGAAAACGTACTTCCGTTTATACTCAAAAAACTGAATGTAAATGCCAATTTATTAGAACAAATTTTAGATAAAGAGCTAGAACGTTATCCAAAGGTCTCTGGCGGTGAAATCCTATTATCTCGAGAAGCTGGTAAAACTATAAATGAGGCATCAATCGTTGCGAAGAAAATGAATGATGACTTTGTTTCTATAGAACATCTTATATTAGCCATCTTCAAATCTAAAAGTAAAATCGCTCAAGTTTTAAAAGACCAAAGTGTTACTGAAAAAGCATTAAAAACTACTATTGAAGAATTACGAAAAGGCGATAGAGTAACGTCGAAAAGCCAAGAAGAGACTTATAACTCATTGAATAAATATGCGAAAAACCTCAATCAATTAGCACAAGATGGGAAACTAGACCCTGTTATAGGACGTGATGAAGAAATTCGTCGTATTCTTCAAATTTTGTCTCGTAGAACCAAAAACAACCCTATTCTTGTAGGAGAACCTGGGACCGGTAAAACTGCCATTGCAGAAGGTTTAGCACATCGTATTATTGATGGTGATATTCCTGAAAATCTAAAAGACAAGCAAATCTTTGCTCTAGATATGGGTGCATTAATAGCAGGTGCCAAATATAAAGGTGAATTTGAAGAACGCCTTAAAGCGGTCATTAAAGAAGTAACTACAAGTGAAGGCGATATCGTTTTGTTTATCGATGAAATCCACACGCTTGTTGGTGCTGGTGGCGGACAAGGTGCAATGGATGCCGCTAATATTTTAAAACCTGCATTAGCCCGTGGCGAACTTAGAGCTATTGGGGCAACGACATTAGATGAATACCAAAAGTATTTTGAACAAGATAAAGCATTAGAGCGACGATTCCAAAAAGTACAAGTAAATGAACCTGATACCGAAAGTGCAATTTCTATCCTTCGCGGAATTAAAGAAAAGTATGAAACACACCATAAAGTACGTATTAAAGACGAAGCAATCATTGGCGCCGTAGAATTATCTAACCGCTACATTACCAATAGATTTTTACCAGATAAAGCCATTGACCTAATGGATGAAGCTGCTTCTAAATTGCGAATGGAAATTAATTCTAAACCTGAAGAGCTAGATGTTTTGGATCGCAAAATAATGCAACTAGAAATTGAACATGAAGCCATAAAACGCGAACAAGACGAAACAAAGCTTAAATCTTTAAAAGCAGAATTGGCAAACCTTAAAGAAGAACGTAATGAGCTGAATGCCAAATGGAAAAACGAAAAAGAAGTTGTAGATAATATTCAAAATGCAAAACAAGATATAGAAAACTATAAGCTTGAAGCAGAACGTGCAGAACGTGATGGTGATTACGGCAAAGTTGCTGAAATACGTTATGGGAAAATTAAAGAAGCAACTGAACAATTAGAAATTTATCAAAAACAACTCGCAGAGCAACAAGAAACTGCTTTAATCAAAGAAGAAGTTACCTATGAAGATATCGCAGATATTGTTGCCAAATGGACAGGCATTCCTGTTACTAAAATGATTCAAAGCGAACGCGAAAAGCTTTTAAAGTTAGAGCATCAGTTGCATAAACGCGTCATTGGTCAAGAAGAAGCCATAGAAGCTGTTAGTGATGCTGTAAGACGCTCTAGAGCAGGATTACAAAATCCTCAAAAACCAATAGGCACATTTTTATTCCTGGGTACAACTGGTGTCGGCAAAACTGAATTAGCAAAAGCATTAGCAGAATACCTGTTTGATGATGAAAATGCAATGACACGTATTGATATGAGTGAATATCAAGAACGTCATTCTGTAAGTAGATTAGTAGGTGCTCCTCCGGGATATATAGGTTATGACGAAGGTGGGCAATTAACAGAAGCTGTGCGCAGGAAGCCATATTCTGTAGTATTATTAGATGAGATTGAAAAAGCACACCCAGACACCTTTAATATCTTACTACAAGTTTTAGACGAAGGTCGCTTAACAGACAACAAAGGACGTATTGCAGACTTTAAAAACACCATAATTATAATGACATCTAATATGGGTAGCCATATTATCCAAGACCATTTTACAGCGACTGAAGATATCTCATCAGCTATGAAAGCAGCAAAAGTCGATGTTTTAGGATTATTAAAACAAAAGGTTAGACCAGAGTTTTTAAACCGTATTGATGATACCATACTGTTTACACCTTTGTCAAAAGAAAACATCATAGATATTGTAGACATACAATTAAAATCAGTAACAAAAATGATAGCACAGCAAGGTATAACTTTTGACGCCACAGAAGAAGCTAAAGCTTACTTAGCTAATAAAGGTTACAATCCTGAGTATGGTGCAAGACCTGTAAAAAGAGTCATCCAAAAAGAAGTTCTTAATCAGTTAAGTAAAGAAATATTAGCTGGAAAAGTAAGTACTAATAGTATTATTTTACTAGATGAATTTGATGAAGAACTCGTTTTTAGAAATCAAGGTGACTTGGTAATTGAAGAATTTTAATCTATTTGTGTAACAAATTAGCCGCTAAACAGTCTTTATTATGATTGGTTGGTCTGCTTAGCGGCAGACAGCTTAAGGCAACGCAAAACGGTTTGAGACGTCCAAACTAAAATAGCGTTGCCTTTTTTTATAAACTTCTGTAACAAGTTGTATGCTTAGGCTACTTATTTGCAAACTATAAATCAACTATGAAAACTATTAAAAAACTATTAGCATTAGCAGTAATAACATTAGCTTCAATATTTACGTCAAACGCGCAACAATTAGAAAACTCTACACTCTGGAAAATATCAGGAAACGGCTTAGAGCAACCTTCTTTTCTTTTTGGCACCATTCACATTACTTGTGATGCAACTATAGAGTCTGATGTTAAAAAAGCTTTAGATGAAACGTCACAGGTTGTGCTAGAAATTGATATGGATGACCCAAGCATGCAAGCAAAAATGATGCAAGGTATGTACATGAGAGATAATAAAACGTTGAAAGATTTGGTTTCTGAAGATGATTATAAAGCTATAGATACTATGTTTAAAAAACACTTAGGTGTATCTGTACAAATGCTTCAGAATACAAAACCTTTTTTTCTTACTGCATCTTTATACCCTAAGTTGATTGATTGCCCAATGCAATCTTTTGAGATGGAAATCTTAAAAATAGCAAAAGAACAGAATGAGGAGGTTAAAGGATTAGAAACTATTGAAGACCAATTAAATCTATTTGATGAGATTCCTTATGAAGACCAAGTCAAAGATTTAGTCCGCTCTGCAAAAGATGATTTAGCTTATGACAAATCTACTTTTGCAGAAATGCTTAAAGTGTATAAAGATGAAAATATAACTAAGATGATTGATATGGTGAGCGATGAAAACTATTCATCAACAGCAAAATACCAAGACAAACTTTTAGACAATAGAAATAAGAATTGGATTCCCAAGATTGGTGAATACGCAAGTGAACAATCTACTTTTTTTGGTGTTGGTGCAGGTCATTTAGCAGGAAAAAATGGTGTTATTAGACTATTAAGAAAAGAAGGCTACATAGTTGAAGCCGTGAAATAATCATAAAAAAGGGCCTATTTGGCGCTTTTTGGTTTGTTTCAAGTAAAGTAGTTCTAGATTAAAAAAAATATTGCGATAAATATCAGGGGGGGGGCACAACTATATTTTTTAATATGAATATCAGATATATAGACATACCTTTCAAATTCTACAAAACGCATAAATATCCGACAAACAACTAATATTATTACAATTTACTAGATAAATACAAAGTTATTTTGTAGATTAGCTTGCTATTAATTCCATTTACTTGCATCAAGGCTATTACTCTTCTTGGCGCTTTCCCTCTTATTAAGAGTAAACATAAATAGTAATTAAATACCCCTTCCCCCCATGGAATTAAATGCATACATAGATCACACCCTTTTAAAAGCATCTGCCACAGAAAGAGACATTATAAAACTCTGCAATGAAGCTATTACATATAATTTTAAAACTGTTTGTGTAAGCAGTAATTATGTCCCAATAGCTTACCAAGTATTAAAAGATACACCTGTGAAGATTTGTGCTGTTGTAGGTTTCCCTCTTGGCGCCATGTCTACACAAGCTAAAGTTTTTGAAGCAAAACAAGCTATAGAAGACGGTGCTTCCGAGATTGATATGGTGATGAATATTGGCCTGCTTAAAAGTAGAAATTATGTTGCTGTACTAAAAGATATTAATGATGTTAAAATAACCGTTGGTGATACAACTTTGAAAGTTATTCTCGAAATAAGTGAACTCTCTAAAAACGAAATTGTAAAAGCTTGCGAAATTTGTGTAGATGCCAAAGCAGATTTTGTTAAAACCTCAACTGGCTTTTCTAAAAGTGGAGCTACATTAACTGCAGTTAAAATAATGAAGAAAACAATTAAAGGCAGAGCAAAAATAAAAGCATCTGGTGGCATTAGAGATCAGGACACCGCTATAAAATATATTGAGGCTGGTGTCAAACGTATAGGTACCTCATCTGGGGTAGCCATGATGAATAATTAATTTTTTATTATTTCTCTGTACTCTTATGTAATGCTTCAATAGTAGAATAAAAAATACTACCTATATTTGAGGTACACTTTAATTTCTTAACTATGAAACGTTTTCTTGTTGCAATCTTTTTATTTGGTTTATGTATTAGCTACGGACAGTCCAAATCTTCTGAAGATAAAGACACTACTGTTTTTTATCTTATACGTCATGCAGACAAAGACCTATCAGATAAAACTGATCGTAATCCACATTTAACAGAAAAAGGGCATAAAAGAGCTGCCAACTGGGCTAACTTGCTTAAAAATGTAAAGTTAGATGCCGTTTACTCTACAAACTATAACCGCACTAAAGAAACAGCAGGTCCAACTGCAAAATCACAAAATTTAGAGGTAAACGTATACGATCCAAGAAATTTTAATATGAAGGATTTTTTACAAAACACTAAAGGCAAAAAAATATTAATTGTAGGTCATAGTAACACAACACCTATGTTTGCAAATGGTATTATTGGTAAAGAAAAATATAAAATGATTGACGAAAGTAATTATGGCAGAATTTATATAGTAACCGTTTCAAATGGTCAGTCATCATCGATGATTTTACAGATTGACTAATTCAACCCTAACATTTTCTAACTCTATTTTTGACAGTAGAGTTAACGTATTAATATGAAATGCTTTCGCTAATTCGGTAATCTGAATTGATTTATCTTCAGATTTATAATTGTTGTAATCTACAAAGCGTAAACCCTTAATGTAACGTTCGTTATAAGCTTCCCTAAAACGCATCCCTCTGCCGTCATCTTCATCATAAGAATACGCTAAATAATCTGGTTTAAACGTTTCTTTATTTATCCAATAGACAAAGACATCCTCATAATCTTCGCCACCACCTTCTTGGTTAAACGTGACTTCAATTACATAGTAATCTTTTTCTTTTATCCGCTCCTCGCCTAGTAACTTTTTATTTACGGCTTCATCATTTAAACCATAAGGCAATGACGCAAAATATTGCACAGAATTTATACTACTTGAATATTTTGAAACCATACTATCAGCAACTCTGACTTTCATAACACCTTCTCGAGTTCTTTCAAATCCATTATTAGTTAATACATCATGTATTTGAGTCAAACTATCCTGAAACCTTCTTTCAAAATGATAATTTCCATCATTTCTAGAAATTAAATATTTCTTATTTCTGAAATTAAATACCGTATTAGAATTCTTAAACTTATCTCCACCAGATACAGCAATAGACTTATTTATAATCTCATTTGCATTGAGTATATTTAATTCAGTTTTACTTGCTTCATTTTTACAATTAAAAAATAAAACGAATACAAAGAGAAAAGATAAATATTTCATTTTCAAAATTTAAAATTTTGTAGTCGTAAAAATACTATTAAGATTACAGTTATAAGTTCGCATCACAAACTTCATTCTTAAAACTTACTTTTCTATATTTGTCCTCAATGCAACAAAACGTTAACATACTTAATAAAAAGGCTAAATTTCAGTACGAAATACTAGATAAATATACTGCCGGAATTGTATTATCTGGTACCGAAATAAAATCTATTCGCTCTAGTAAAGCATCTATTACGGAAAGCTTTTGTGAATTTAATGAGCAAGGCGAATTGTTTGTTATAAATATGACAGTTGAGGAATATGCCTTTGGTAATTACTATAATCATAGACCCAAGGCTGAGCGTAAATTACTTTTGAATAAGCGCGAATTAAAAAAGCTTGAAAAAGAAGTGAATGTTAAAGGCAATGCCATTATTCCGTTACGTCTATACATTAATGAAAAAGGCTTAGCCAAATTAGTTATTGCATTAGGTAAAGGTAAAAAGCTATACGATAAGCGCGATACCATTAAAGACCGAGACAATAAGCGTAACCTAGATCGTATTAAGAAAAATTTTCGATAACTTTAGGAAATCTCTAACGCCTATTCAAAGTGTTTTAATCTATGTTTGATTTTCATAGGCAACCATTTTCAAAATTGTGACGTCTATATCTTAAACTCATCAAATCACTTTAATGCAAAAAGGTCTACTTTCAACACTATTATTTATATCAACTTTATGTTCCTTTTCTCAAATTAAAGGACATATAACAGACACAAAAAAACAACCACTCCCCTTTGTAAACGTATTTATAGAAAACACCTATAAAGGCACAACAACTAATGACGCTGGTTATTATGAACTTAATCTTAATGAAAAGAAAAGCTACAATTTAGTTTTTCAATATTTAGGGTACAAAACAGTAAAAAAGACAATTACTATAGCCCAATTTCCTTTTAATCTAGATATTATTTTAGAAGAAGAAAATCTGTCACTAGATGAAGTTGTAATTAATGCTGAAGAGAATCCTGCAAATATCATAATGCGCAAAACAATTGCGAAGCGAAAGGAAAACTTAGAAAAAATAAGAAATTTTAAAGCAGACTTCTACTCTCGTGGTTTAATAAAAATAAAAGATGCACCTGAAAAATTTCTGGGTCAGGATGTAGAAATAGATGGTTTAGATTCTACAAGAAGTGGCATTATTTATCTCTCTGAAACCATCTCTAAACTTCAGTTTTTAAGACCAGATAGATTAAAAGAAAAGATATCAGCATCAAAAGTTAGTGGAGACTCTAATGGTTTTAGTTTTAACAATGCGCAAGATGTCGATTATAATTTTTACAATAATACTATAGAGTTTGGCAACCAAATCATCTCACCAATTGCCAATAATGCTTTTGGGTATTATAAATATAAATTAGATGGTGTGTTCTATGATGATCGTGGCAACCTCATTAATAAAATAATAGTCACACCAAGACGAAAAAATGACCCTGTCTTTTCTGGCACTATATATATCGTTGAAGACCAATGGACGATTTATGCATTAGAGCTTGATATAACAGGAATACAAGCCCGGATTCCTGCTGTAAATATCATCACATTAAAACAAAACTTCTCCTATTCTGAAATCGATAAAATATGGGCTTTGATTTCGCAAAGTTTAGATTTTGAATATGGTTTATTTGGCATTAAAGGCGATGGGCGTTTTACAGCAGTGTATAGCAATTACGAATTTAATACAGACTTGTCTAGGAAAGATTTTGGAAGAGAATTGGTCGCTTTTGAAAGCGAAGCAAATAAAAAAGACTCTTTATTTTGGAATAAAATAAGACCAGTTCCTCTAACCAATGAAGAAGTTACTGACTATGTAAAAAAGGATAGTATACGTATTGTAAGGGAATCTAAACCTTATAAAGACTCTGTCGATTGCGCAAAAAATAAGTTTAAATTAGGAGATGTTTTGGGTTATACCTATCAAAATTCTTTTAAAGATTACCGTTTAGGGTTTGATATCCCAATAGCACAGACGTCTTTCAATACGGTACAAGGATGGAATGCTAATGCAAATATATTCTACAGAAAAAACTATGACGACTTTAAACGTTTCTTTAGAGCTAATGCGTCCTTTAATTATGGATTTTCTGATAAGCGTTTACGAGCAAGAGCTTCTTTAACATACAAGTTTAATGATATTAGCGACTCGTTTTTAACGCTTTCTGGCGGTGTGGAGACCAGGCAATTTAGTCCGTCTAATCCAATAACCAGAGGCGATAATACCTTTGCGTCTTTACTTTTAATTGAAAATTACATCAAGCTATATGAGCGTCAATTCATTCAACTCAATTATTCTGAAGAATTATTTAATGGGTTTAGATTATTTTCTAATATAAGTTATGAGCGTCGTAGCGGCCTTTTTAACACTACAGATCAAACGTTTTATCCCGAAGATGACAAATCATATACCAGTAACAATCCGTTAGATGAAACTGCTTTTGGCATAGCCCCTTTTGAAAACCATAACATTGTAAAATTTAATGTTTCTGCATCAATCAATTTTGCTCAAAATTACTTGAGTTATCCTGATAGTAAGTTTAATGTTACAAATAATAAATATCCGAGATTAACTATTGGTTATGAAAAAGGCTTAGGAGCAACTAACAGTGATTATAACTTTGACCAAATAAAAGCATCTTTAAATCAATCTTTTGCTATTGGTAATAAAGGGCGATTAGCATATAACTTTAGAGCAGGAAAATTCTTTAACGCAGACGATATTGCTTTTATGGATTTTCAACATTTTAATGGCAATCAGCTAGGGTATAGTACCCGCGGTAATTATACCAATGTGTTTAATAATCTAGACTATTATGCATTAAGTACAAATGACAGCTATTTAGAAATGCATGCTGAACATGACTTCAATGGATACATTTTAGGAAAAATACCATTACTGAATAAATTAAATTTTAACCTTGTTGTAGGTGCGCATAATCTATCTACTGCTAATAATAAACCTTATCAAGAGTTTACTATTGGATTAGACAATATTGGCTGGGGAAAATGGCGTTTTCTAAGATTTGATTATATTAGGTCATACCAAAACGGTTATCAAGGTGATGCTTTCGTGTTTGGTTTAAAGTTCTTCTAGAAATTATATCATGAAAAGACTAATTGTATTAATTACCATTCTAACTACTATTCATAGCACTGCACAAGACACTATAACTTATGATTATGCTGAAAAAGTTTCGACATTAGATACCACTCTTAAAACATTATATGGGGTAATCTCTGGAGATAAAGGCGAAGCAAGAAATTGGGATTTGTTTAAGTACCTATTCCACCCGGATGCAAAATTAATTCCAACAGGAAAAAACACTGACGGTATTGCTATGGCGAGATACATAACACCTGATGAGTACGTAGCATCTTCTGGGAAATGGCTAATTGAAAACGGGTTTCATGAAATAGAAATGAATAGAACTGTTGATACATTTGGGAATATTACACAAGTATTTAGTTCTTACGAATCCTTTAGAAGTAAAAGTGATACAAAACCGTTTATGCGAGGTATTAATAGTATTCAATTACTCAATGATGGAAAGCGTTGGTGGATTGTAAATATTTACTGGATGCAAGAATCTGAGACCTCACCTATTCCGCCAGAATATTTACCAAAGAATTAAAAAAGCTGCTTGTATTGCATATCGCTTATTTGTCACATGATTAAACATACATTTTCACAAACAACTCTTAAATCTATTTGAGGTTTAATCTATGGGTCTTACTTTTATCAGCAAAGAATTAAACATTAACTATGAAATACTTTTTTTCCTCTAAAGCTTTGCTTATATGTGCTTTAGTATTTTCGTTCTCAGCAATAGCTCAAAACAAAGCAAAGCCAATCTTTAAAGATGGTGAAGCTCAAATTGTAGACGCATTTAGTAATCAAGAAAATTGGCTTAGGCATGACCTATGGGTAGAAACAGAGTTTGACACCGATGGTGATGGTGAGCTAGACCGTATGCACGTTTCTGTCACACGACCAAACCAAACAGAAACTGAAGGTCTTAAACTTCCTGTTATATATGTAACCAGTCCTTACTTTGCTGGTGTAGCTGGTGACGAACCAGGAACTATGTGGGATGTAAAGGTTGAATTAGGAGAGACTGCAAAAGAACGTCATCATCCACAGGTAAAACGCCGCGGAAAACGACCAATAATTTCTAACTCCCATATTAGAAAATGGGTGCCACGAGGTTATATAGTAGTCCACTCATCGTCTCCCGGAACGGGACTGTCTGATGGTGCTCCAACTATAGGTGGACTTAATGAAGAGTTAGCTCCAAAAACAGTTGTACAATGGCTAACTGGTAAAGCAAAAGGTTTTACAGAACGTAACGGAAATGAAGAAGTAAAAGCCTATTGGTCTACAGGAAAAGTAGGAATGACTGGTACATCTTATAACGGCACATTGCCACTTGCTGCTGCAACAACAGGTGTAGAAGGTTTAGAAGCAATAATACCTATTGCACCAAACACCTCTTCATATCATTACTACCGCTCTAATGGTTTAGTACGTTCTCCTGGTGGCTATTTAGGTGAAGATATTGATGTGCTTTACGATTTTGTACATAGTGGCGATGAAGATAAACGTGCCTACAATAATAAAACAGTTAGAGATACTGAATTAATAAACGGTATAGATCGCGAAACTGGAGATATGAATGATTTTTGGTATAACCGTGATTATCTACCAAAAATGAAAAATATGAAAGCCGCGTTATTTATGTCACATGGTTTTAATGATTGGAATGTAATGTCAGAGCATAGCTACCGCGTTTATAAAAAAGCGCAAGACATGGGCTTACCAACTAAAATCTACTATCACCAGAATGGACATGGCGGACCACCACCAACATCTATGATGAACAAGTGGTTTACAAAATACCTACATGGTATAGATAATGGCGTTGAGAATGAGGAAAACAAAGCATATATCGTTAGAGAATATGACAATAGACAAGAGCCGACAGCATACAAAGATTATCCAAATCCAAGTGCTAGTAATGTAACTCTAAATTTAACATCAGGAGGAAACAAAGCTGGTAGTTTAACCACTTCTAAAGGCGATAAACAAACTGAACAATTTATTGACGATGTTAGTTTTACATGGAAGGATTTAGCAAAATCTGAAAGCTCTAAAAATCGTTTACTTTACGTTACAGAAGTCCTTAAGGAAGACATACATATTTCTGGGGTACCAAAAGTTAGTGTTACACTATCTAGTAATGTTCCTGCTGTAAACTTATCTGTATATCTAGTTTCTTTACCTTTACAAGAAGGAAAAGACTTAAAGATTACAGACAACTTAATCACAAGAAATTGGGCAGACCCGAAAAATTACAAATCCATAAGAAAAGAGGAAAACTTAAAATCAGGAAAATTCTATACTGTTAATTTCGATTTACAACCAGACGACCAAATCATTAAAAAAGGACAACAAATTGGGTTAATGATTTTTTCTAGTGACCCAGAATTTACCTTACATCCTAAAGCAGGGTCTGAGTTATCTATTAAACTAGATAAAACATCTATTGTTATACCTATAGTTGGTGGAGAGAAAGCTTTTGAAAAAGCTGTTGATTAACTAGCTACAATTAGAAGATTTTAATACACTAATTTTTATCTTCAAGTAGCGGCACAAAGCGAAACTCACCAAGTTCATACTTTTCAAATTCTTTAGGCCCTTTTCTTATGAAAAGGGTCATTATTTGTACATCATCTCCAACTGGGATGACCAATCGCCCTCCAATTTCTAACTGTGCTAACAATGGGTTTGGAACAAATGGAGCTCCTGCTGTAACAATTATACTTTTAAAAGGAGCTTCTTCGGGTAAACCTTTATAACCGTCACCAAAAATTAACTTTTTTGCACGATACCCCAATTTTGGTAAAAATTTAGACGTCTTTTTAAACAATTTCTTTTGCCGTTCTACACTAAACACTTTTGCTCCAAGCTCCAAAAGCACAGCTGTTTGGTAACCACTACCTGTTCCTATCTCTAAGACTTTATCGCCTGGCTTTAATTGTAGCAATTCAGACTGAAATGCCACAGTGTATGGCTGTGAAATTGTTTGATCCGCTCCTATAGGAAATGCTTTGTCTTGATAAGCATGGTCTAAGAAACCTGAATCCATAAACAAGTGACGCGGTATTTTTCCAATAGCTGCAAGAACGGCTTGATCCTTAATGCCTTTTTCAATAAGCACTTGAACCAAATTTTGACGCAAGCCCTTATGCTTAAATGTATCTTTCAAAGTGGTAGTTTAGTTACTTCAAAAGTATAGTAAACCTTACGAAGTTCAAAACAGAAATTCAATGTTAATTCTAATAAATTCAAATTATAAAAAGCATATTTTTTTATAATTTCATTATTAGAAATCTAGACTAAAAACAACTATTTTTGTGAAAAACCTAAAAACATGCTAAAAGCTGGTGTTCTTGGTGCTGGTCACCTAGGAAAAATTCATCTTAGACTACTCAATCAATCTGAAAAATATAACCTAGTTGGGTTTTATGATGCTGATCCTGAAAATGCAAAAAAAGTTATTGAAGAGTTTGGCTACAAGTACTTTGATACAATTGATGCTTTAATAGACGCTGTTGACGTTGTAGATATTGTAACGCCAACACTTAGTCATTACGATTGCGCAAAAAAAGCTATAGCAAAAGGTAAGCATATCTTTATAGAAAAACCTATTACCAATACCGTCGAAGAAGCAGAAGCTATTAGAGCTCTTGTCGCAGAGCATGGTGTTAAAGGGCAAGTTGGGCATGTAGAGCGTTTTAATCCTGCTTTTATTGGTGTAAAACATCAAATTAAAAACCCTATGTTTATAGAAACGCATCGTTTAGCAGAGTTTAATCCTCGCGGAACTGATGTGCCTGTCGTTCTAGATTTAATGATTCATGATATTGATATTATTCTAAGTGTTGTTAATTCACCCGTTAAAGCTATTTCTGCAAGCGGTGTTTCTGTAATTTCTGACACACCAGATATTGCCAATGCACGAATCGAATTTAAAAATGGATGTGTAGCGAACTTAACTGCAAGTCGTATTTCGTTAAAAAATATGCGTAAAACACGTTTCTTTCAGAAAGATGCTTACATCTCTGTTGACTTCTTAGAAAAGAAATGCGAAGTGGTTAAAATGAAAGACGCCCCAGAGCAACCAGGAGATTTTGATATGATACTTCAGAATGCTGAAGGTGTAAAAAAACAAATCTATTTCGATAATCCTGAAATAGAAAACAACAACGCTATACTAGACGAATTAGAAACTTTTGCAGATGCTATAAATAACGACACTAAACCTGTAGTAACTTTGCATGATGGTACAGAAGCATTACGAGTCGCAAACATGATTATAAATCAGTTTTAATTCTCACGAAAGTGGGAATCTTATAAAGTCGAGAACTATTCAAAATAATAATTATAAAAACAGATTCCCGGTATCTCGGGAATGAAAAATAAATTTTTCAATGAAAAACGTAGCAGTTATAGGAGCAGGAACAATGGGTAATGGTATTGCACATACTTTTGCACAGTCCGGATTTAAAGTTCAATTAATTGATATTAGTGAAGCATCACTGAAAAGAGGTTTAGATACCATTGCTAAGAATTTAGATAGAATGGTCGCTAAAGAAAAAATCACTGAAGCCGACAAATTAGAAACACTAAACAATATCACAACCTTTACTAGTATTACTGCAGGTGTAGAATACGCAAGTTTAGTTGTAGAAGCTGCTACTGAAAACATAGATTTAAAACTGAACATCTTTAGAGAACTAGATGAAGCTTGCCCAGATGATACTATTCTAGCAACAAACACATCTTCAATTTCTATTACACAGATAGGTGCAGTAACCTCAAGACCTGAGATGGTTATTGGTATGCATTTTATGAATCCTGTGCCAATTATGAAATTGGTAGAGATTATTCGTGGTTACAATACAAGTGACGACGTCACTAACACTATTATGGAATTGTCTAAAACTTTAGGCAAAATACCAACGGAAGTAAACGACTACCCTGGGTTTGTAGCTAACCGTATTCTAATGCCAATGCTTAACGAGTCTATTGAAACGTTATACAATGGTGTTGCGGGTGTTACAGAAATTGATACCGTTATGAAATTAGGAATGGCACACCC
>CAZBMY010000001.1:0-17362 GCA_964492855.1 uncultured Flavobacteriaceae bacterium | reverse complement strand
ATTTCTGGAAAGAAACGTTACCAATTGGTAAAAAACAGATATCTAGAATTTAAGGAGGATGATGTTTTTGTTCAAGATAAAAAAGCAACATATTATATCTATCGAATTGTAGATAGAGATCATCAAGTTTTTAATGGCATTGTTGCAGCGGCAAGTGTAGAAGATTATAAAACCGATGTTATAAAAAAGCACGAAGACACAATTGCTAGTCGAGAAACTATTTTTAAAGATTATCTAAAAACCGTTGGGTTCAATGCAGAGCCTGTACTTCTCACCTATCCAGATAATGATGTCATATCAATAATTATCTCGGAAATTCAGAAAGAACGTGCTGAATTTGAGTTTACGACAACCTATAGAGACACACACTATTTATGGAAAATAGATAATGAGAATGATATAGATGTTATTTCAAAAGCGTTTAATGAAATAAATACACTCTACATAGCAGATGGCCATCACCGTTCTGCATCTTCGCGTTTATTATATGAAGATTTAAAAACTCAAAATAAAAACCATACTGGAGAAGAAAGTTATAATTACTTTATGAGTTTCCTCATACCGGAATCAGAATTAAAACTGCACGAATTCTATCGGGTAATAAAAGATTTAAACGGCATGTCTAAAGAGGAATTTTTAATTCAGTTAGATACCATGTTTCGTATAGAAAACCGAGGAATCATGCCATACAAACCCTCTAAACCGCATCATTTTAGCATGTATTTAGATGGTGAATTTTATTCGCTCTATTTAAGAAAAAACAATTATACATTTAAATCATCATTAGACAAATTAGATGCACAACTCTTATTTGAAACCATTTTGAAACCTATTTTAGGTATCAGCGATTTAAGAAACGATAAACGTATCGATTATTTAAGTGGAAAAAAAGATGTAGTGAACCTTAAAAGTATGATAGACAGTAAAGCGTTTAAGGTTGGTTTTGGTATGGTGCCCGCTACTATAGAACAATTAAAAGCCATTGCTGATGAAGGTTTAACTATGCCCCCAAAAAGCACATATATTGAGCCTAAATTAAGAAGTGGGGTAACTATATATGAACACTGATTAACTATTAAGTTAACTGTTGTGGAGATACACAACTAAACATCTTAACATATAGCATGAATATTAAAGAAAACCTCCTCAACATAAAATCTCAATTACCAGAACATGTCACTCTTGTTGCGGTTTCAAAAACCAAACCAGTAAGCGACCTAATGGAAGCCTATGATGCTGGACAGCGTATTTTTGGTGAAAACAAAATCCAAGAAATGGCTGAAAAGTGGGAAGAAATGCCTAAAGATATTCAATGGCATATGATTGGCCACGTTCAGCGAAATAAAGTAAAGTACATGGCGGAGTTTGTGAATTTAATCCATGGTATTGATAGTTTAAAGTTACTTAAGGAGATTAATAAGCAAGCAAACAAGTATGATAGAGTTATCGATTGTTTGCTTCAAATTAAAATTGCAGATGAGGACAGTAAATTTGGACTTTCAAGTAATGATGCTAAGCTTCTTTTGGCCTCTGAAGAATTTTCGAGATTAGAAAACATAAAAGTCATAGGATTAATGGGTATGGCCACATTTACTGATGATATGATAAAGATTGAAAGAGAGTTTAAACTTTTAAAATCTACTTTCGATGAATTAAAATCTTCTGAAACTAAAAATCTTAATCTACAAACTGTCTCCATGGGCATGAGTGGCGATTACCAACTAGCTATTGATTGTGGCAGTACTATGGTTAGAATTGGCAGTAATATTTTCGGGTCTAGAAATTACATTTAAAACCGTTTGATATTTATAGGTAATAGACCTATCTTTCATTTTAAATTTAAACCGAAAACAGACCACAATCTACGCAATACTCGACATAGAAACTACAGGAGGAAAATTTAATGAAGAAGGCATTACCGAGATTGCTATCTATAAATTTGATGGTCATGAAATTACTGATCAGTTTATAAGTCTTGTAAATCCTGAGCGTGATATACAACCCTTCGTAGTTAACCTTACAGGTATTAACAATAAGATGTTACGCAATGCACCAAAATTTTATGAAGTTGCAAAACGTATTATAGAAATTACAGAAGACTGCATCATTGTTGCTCACAATTCATCTTTTGACTATAGAATTCTAAAAACAGAATTTAACCGATTAGGTTTTCCGTTTAAACGAAAAACCCTATGTACTGTTGAGTTATCTAAGCAATTAATACCAGATATGCCATCTTATAGTTTAGGTAAATTAACCCGATCTTTAGGAATTGCAATTAGTGATAGGCATCGTGCTGATGGTGATGCAAAAGCTACTGTGAAATTATTCAAAATGCTATTGAATAAAGACACCAAAAAGGAAATTGTAAAAGAGTCTATAAAGACAGAACAAAAGTCTAAGATTGCGTCTAACTTAAAGTCAATTATTGAAGATTTACCAACAGAAACAGGAGTATATTATATTCATAATGAAGCTGGGGATATTATTTATATTGGTAAAAGTAATAATATAAAAAAACGGTTAACACAGCATTTTACAGGGACCAATTCAAAATCAAAAAAAATACAAACTTTAGTAAATTCGGTTACTTATGAGAGAACAGGTAGTGAGCTTGTTGCTCTTTTAAAAGAAAGCGAAGAAATTAAAAAAAATAAACCAATTCTTAATAGAGCCCTTAGAAAAACAATTTTTACACATGCCCTATACAAATTCACCGATCAGAATGGATACATAAATCTTAAAATAGACAAAGCAAATGGAGATGAATTACCTATAACCACTTTTACCAATAGACAAAGTGCAAAAAGTTTTATATATAACGCCTCTGATAAATATGAGCTTTGCCAAAAGCTAGTTGGTTTATATAAAACCAATACAAGTTGTTTTAAATATGAAGTTAGAGAATGTTCTGGAGCCTGTATTCTTGAAGAATCTACCGAATCTTACAATAATAAGGTAATACAATTAATAGAACTTTTATCTTATGAAAATAAAAATATGCTTATTATTGACAGAGGTAGGTATATAGACGAAAAAAGCGTCGTTGTTATTGAAAACGGAATTTTTAAAGGTTTAGGTTTTTTTGACCTAAATCATCAAATTAACAATCCAAACGTCCTATTGTCTTTAATAACACCTATGACTAATAATAAAGATAATCAACATATTATTCAATCTTACGTAAGACGAAACAAAAAACGATTGAAAATCACTACTTTTTAATTTCAACTAGTATTAATTAGTTCTTTTCGTAACTTTAACTCATGGAACCAACAACTAAACATACCTGGCGTACCAAAATTCATGAAATTATTTATGAGGCTGATACCCCATCAGGTAAGTTATTTGATGTCATATTACTTATAGCTATTCTAGCAAGTATTGTTCTTGTAATGCTAGAAAGCATTAACAGTTTTGATCAAAAACATCACCTCTTTTTAGATATTTCAGAATGGGTTATTACTATTCTCTTTACTATAGAATATATCGCTAGAATAGTATCTGTAAAGAAACCTTTAAAGTATGTTTTAAGTTTTTATGGCATTATAGATTTACTATCTACAATTCCTAAATACATCTCTTTATTTTTAGGAGGCACACAAGCGTTAATTGCACTTAGAGCTTTACGATTATTACGAGTATTTAGAATTTTAAAACTAGCAAGGTATCTTGGTGCTTCTAATCAATTAGCAAGCGCAATAAAAGCAAGTAAAGCAAAGATTGCTGTTTTTCTTTTTGCAGTTCTTATAGCAGCCATCATATTTGGCACTATAATGTACTTGGTCGAAGGTGAAGAAAATGGTTTTACCAACATCCCTAAAAGCGTATATTGGTGTATTGTAACACTAACTACTGTTGGTTTTGGAGATATTGCGCCTTCAACACCTCTTGGTCAATTTATAGCCTCTTTTATAATGATTTTGGGTTATGGTATTATAGCTGTACCAACAGGAATTGTTTCTGCCGAATATACAAAAGCTGATAAAAATGGAAAAAAGAGAATTTCTGATGAAGAACATGAGCATTTAAAAACAGTACAACTCAATACACAATCCTGTGCCAATTGCCTAGCAGAGAAACATGCTGACAACGCAGAATTCTGTTATAAATGCGGATGTGAACTACACCATGAGTAAAATACTTATCTCTATTGTTGGCCCTACAGGAATAGGAAAAACGGCATTAAGCATTAAACTAGCTCAACATTTTAATACCGAAATAATCTCTTCAGATTCTAGACAGTTTTTTAAGGAAATGGAAGTAGGTACTGCCGTACCGTCAAAAGAGGAATTAGCAACTACCAAACACCATTTTATCCAGCATATTTCAATTCAGGAAACTTATAATGTTGGACAATTTGAAAAAGATGCCATAGAAAAGTTAGAGCAATTATTTCTAAAGCATAATATTATTATAATGGTCGGAGGCTCTGGCTTATATAATAATTCCGTCATAAATGGCCTTGATGATTTCCCTGAAGTGTCTAAAGATATAAGAGGAAACCTCAATGAAAGACTAAAACAAGAAGGCATCATACCTCTACAAAATCAACTAAAAACTCTAGATTCTGTTGCTTATAATTCTATTGCCATTGATAATCCGCAACGTCTAATTAGAGCTCTAGAAATTTGTCTAGGTACTGGTCTACCATATTCTAGTTTTTTATCAAAAAAGAAAAGCGAACGCTCTTTCAAAACTATAACTATTGGTATAAAAGCAGAACGAGACGTTATTTACAAACGCATAAATAAACGGGTTGATATTATGATTGAAAACGGTTTATTAGAAGAAGTTAAAAATCTTATACCATACAAAAATCTTAATGCACTTAACACCGTAGGTTACAAAGAATTATTTAAATATTTTGATGGTGATTGGACTTTAGAGTTTGCCATTTCAGAAATAAAGAAAAATACCCGACGATTTGCTAAGCGCCAATTAACTTGGTACCGAAAAGACACTTCAATTAAATGGTTTGATTATTTATCGGACTCTAAAGCTATTATAGATTTTATAGAAACAAAAAAAACCAGCTAAAAGAGCTGGTTTTTTTTTAAATATATTGGAGTCATTATTTATTTATTACCAATCGGAAACCTTCACCATGAATATTTAAAATCTCAACATTAGGGTCTAATTTTAAATACTTACGCAGTTTAGCAATGTATACATCCATACTACGAGATGTAAAGTAATTATCATCTCTCCATATTTTTGTTAATGCTAATTCTCTAGGCATTAAATCATTTTCATGCAGCGCTAACAATCTTAGTAACTCATTCTCTTTTGGAGATAATTTTTCTGGCTCACCGCCATCAAAAGATAAGAAACGTAACTTAGAATTAAGGTGAAATCTACCAATTACAAATTCAAACTGCTTACTATCTGCAACGCTATCTGTAGATTTACGCTGCATTATAGCCTTTATTTTCATCAATAAAACTTCACTATCAAAAGGTTTATTTAGATAATCATCTGCTCCTACTTTATACCCTTTAAGAACATCCTCTTTCATAGCCTTGGCTGTTAAGAAAACTATAGGTACGTCGGTGTTTTTTTCTCGTATCTCTTTTGCTAAAGTAAAACCATCTTTATAAGGCATCATAACATCTAGGATACATAAATCATAATCATCTTTTTTAAACTTTTCAAAACCTTCCATACCGTTTTTGGCATGGACAACGTCAAAATCGTTCATGATTAAATAATCTTTTAAGACTGTTCCAAAATTTGGATCATCTTCTACTAAAAGTATTTTTTTGTTTTGTTCTTCCATAATCTTATGATATTAATGGGAGCCTTACTGTAAAGGTGCTACCCTTCCCTTTTTCACTTTCTACTGATATATGACCTTGATGGTCATCTATTATTCGTTTAACATAGGCCAGACCTAAACCGTGACCTTTTACATTATGCACATTTCCTGTGTGTTCTCTATAAAATTTTTCAAAAACACGCTTTTGTACTTGCTTTGACATGCCGTTACCTTGGTCAGATATTTTAAGCAAAATATTGTTCCCAATATTTTCTGTATAAACATCAATCTTTGGTGCATTATCAGAGTATTTTATAGCATTATCAAAAATATTTACAATTACGTTTGTAAAATGTGTTTCGTTTGCCAATACTGATGATTTTGCAGCGTCTAAATGCAGTTTTACATAACCTTTTTTATCCTCAACAATTAACTCTACATGTGTCATAGCGTCTTCAACTAAGTCGTGAAGCTTTAGACGTTCCTTACTTATATTTAATTCATTTTTATCAAGTTTAGATATTCTAAGTACATTTTCGACCTGCGCGTGCATACGTTTATTCTCGTCCTTTATCATACTTAAATATCTGAACACTTTCTCTTTATCTCCTATAATTTTTGGGTTCCTAATAGAATCTAAAGCTAAATTTATGGTAGCAATGGGTGTTTTAAACTCATGCGTCATATTATTAATAAAATCAGTCTTAATTTGTGAAATCTGACGCTGTTTTATTAATTGATAGATTGCACTTGTATAGGCTATGATAATGATACTTGTAAACAAAATCGATAAGACAATCATCCATAAAATAGTTGAAAACAAAAACTTATTACGTTCTGGAAAATCTACCCAAAGACCATAAGGACTTTCATCATTTACATCTAAAAAAACGGGGACACGATAAGAATTTAAAGTTCTTTTAAAATTCTCTGATCTAACCGTCGTCGATAAATCTTCGTCAAAAATCGCAAATTCAAAATCTGTATTTACACCTTGATTATTAAGGTTTCTTTGAATAAAATTAGAAACTAACTCTTTTTTAATACGTTTGTTGATGGGATACTCGTACTGACTTACTAATGATTTGAATGCATCTCGCTGAAGAAAATCTCTAGCTTCGTCGTTCATCTCATCGATATCTGTAGTTTGAGAAACACGTTCTACAGAACCGTTTTCTAAAGACGATTTTTGATAAACTTCTGTTATTCTCTCGTTAGTATATTTACTAAAGTCTGTACTATCTGCATCTATTTCAAAGAACAAGGACGGAATCTTAAAACGTTCCTCGAGAACAATATTTTGGTGTACTATTGTTTTATCATTTTCTGCATCTTCAAAAGCAACAACTAGTCTTTGTACAGCTGTTGAATCTGGTTCATTATTAGATAAATATGGTCTAACCTTATCTAAATAATTGCGGTATTCATAGTCGTCTATTTGTTTTGATACCAAGCTCAACGCTGTTTTTACATTCAATGTAAATTGTTGACGCTCGTTCTCTAGACTTCTATTTATAAAAAATGATTGAACGAAAATAATACCGATAAGCGATAGGCTCATCAATACTACTAATAACACGAAAACCCTTTTGTTCATCGTTCAAATTTAACATTTTAACATTTAGGCTAAATTGTGTTTAACCTTACATTAACACAAATGTTAAAATTAGGCTTCTTTTAGTTTAGTAAGTAATTGATTATGAATAGAAATAGCTTGTGCTTTAGCAATTTCTATGTTGTTGTTATAAATTACAAAATCAGACTTTTTAATCTTCTCCGAATCTGAAAGTTGATTTGCAATTATAGCTTTTACTGAAGCTTCTGAAGTATTGTCTCTTTTGACAACCCGATGTATTCGTTCTTTTTCGTCTGCGACTACAGAAATGATGTAATTATACTGATCTTGAAGATTATTTTCAAAAATTATTGCTACCTCTTTTAAGATGTATGATGCATTCTGTTTTTTTGCCCAACGCTCAAAATGTGACTTTACCTTTGGATGTACAATGTTATTCATCTGTTGCAATAACATTTTATCTTTAAATATCTTTCCTCTTAAATAATCCCGATTAAGTCTATCATTTTTATATGCTTCTTCTCCAAAAAGTCCTATCAGTTTTCGTCGTATAATCTTTGAACGGTTCATTAATGCTTTAGCTTCATCATCAGCATGATAAACAGGTATCCCAAGAGTTTTGAAATAATTTGAAATGGTTGTCTTACCACTACCAATACCTCCTGTTATCCCAACAACTATATAATGCTTTTTTTCTTTCATTAGTTTGAAATGACAAATTCTACACTATTCTGAGTCAATCGAACACGCTTGATTACATTTGATGAATTTATGATTTGTATATCTAAATTCGATTGCGATTCAGTTTCTATACTATTAAAATCACAAACTAATTTGAAATCTTCAGGCTTTATACTTTTAAAATTTTCAATATCTATATAAAAAATGACATCTACTTTTTTAGGAAAGATGTTAACTTTCTTATCAATCGGAGTATTAATTAATGTTATAGGAAGCGTAAATTGCCCTTCTGTAAAACGTCTTATTTTCCCACTAATATTTATTTCCTTCGGAATATATTCGATCTTATCTAGGGTATTCAAAGAGAGAATCTTCGAAATATCTTTATTTATGTTTTTTTGTTGAAAAGTTTCTGTTTGAACATTCTCAATGGTTTCAACAATATCTCTAGATCCAACGATCTTAATTGAGTCCTTTGATAATTTAAAATCATCTAAAACGTCATAACCTTCAGTAAACGAAATATCTTTATTTAATAGAACAGGAACAATTTTAGAAGACAAAACATCATATTGAAACGTAATTGTATCTGGTTTGATATCTAAGATTTCTATAGACGAGCCTATAAGTGGATTCAGTTTGTACTTCTTATTTTTTATATCCCAAAATAAGGTATTATTTTTTTTGAAGGTTTCTGCTTTAGCATCAATACTAATTGTTTTAGTGTTATTGAACATATACTTTAACAAGCTAAAACCTTTAGCTTGAACTGTAACTTTAGCTTCAGTAGTAGAATCATTCACAATAACTAATTCATCGTCTAGGTTAGATAATTTAATATCTAAATAGATGTCTTGCGTGTATACCTGAGAAAGTTTTGTGAGCAGTAAAAATAAAAATGCTGCACCTAAAAACGTACCAAAAAGCTTAAGATTACCTTTCTTGATTTTAAAAAAATTGTATTTAGGCTTTGATGATTTCATTTAAAAAACAATTTAGGAAAAATCTCTTGAGCTGTCTGTTTTGAGAATATCAATTTTAATGTTGATTTTAAAAACCCATAACCATAGCCAAAAAACTGAACACAAACAGCAGGTATTGTCATCACTGCTATTTTAATATTTTTGGTTGCCACTAATGCGCTAAACAAAATAGCTATAAAATAAAAGCAGTAAAAAATAATGAAATAATAGACATTAAGTAAAGTGAAAAAAACACTTCCTATAAACCCAAAAACAAAAAGTGTAGGAAACCAATATGTCATTTTTTTAGAACTCGGATGCCACTTATTAAGTATAGGTCTAACCTGACCAAACTTATGGACTTGATTATAAAATTTCCGCCAAGATATTCGTCTTTTATGGTAAACAAATGCTCTTTTTATAAGTGTAGTCTTATAGCCTTTCTGCCGAAGTCTTAATACTAAATCTGGATCTTCTCCAGGATGAATCTTACCAAAGCCTCCACTTGCTTCAAAAGCGTTTTTAGATAATCCTAGATTAAAACTTCTTGGCTCAAAATCTTCTGGAGCATTATCTCCTCCGCGAATACCACCTGTTGTCAAAACCGATGTCATGGAAAAATTTATAGCTTTTTGTAAGTCGCTAAAAGAATGATGAGCAGCATCTGGTCCTCCAAAACAATGAAAGAAGGTCTTAGATAAAAAATCATCAACTTCTATAAGATATGTTTTTGGTAAAATTACGTCAGAATCTAGTACTATAAAATAATTACCTTTTGCTCTTTGCATCCCATAATTACGAGAATCTCCTGGGCCAGAATTTTTCTTAAAAAAATAGCTGATATTTAAAAGCGATTCAAACTCATTTATAACATCTTTTGAGGTTTGAGTAGAACCATCTTCAACTATTACAATTTCATATACAAAATCGCCTTCTAAATCTGTAAAACTCTCTAAAAGTTCCTTGATTTCATCAGGTCTATTATAAACTGGTATTATAAATGAATACATTAACGATTCCATAAAAGCAAAAGTAAGTATTGTAAATAGAAAAAGCCATTGCTTATACAATGGCTTTAAAACTTTATTTTAATTCAATTACTGATTATCTACAAAAGCATCCATAACAGCGTCGCTAACACCCATATTGCTAAAACCACCATCATTAAATAAATTCTGCAATGTAACACGCTTAGTTAAATCACTAAACAAGCTTACTGTATAATTTGCACAATCTAATGCTGTTGCATTTCCTAGAGGCGACATTTTCTCTGCATAAGCAATAAAACCATCAAATCCTTTTACACCCTGACCTGCAGTTGTTGGTGTTGGAGATTGCGAAATAGTGTTAACTCTAACTTTTTTATCTCTACCAAAGAAATAACCAAAACTACGTGCTATACTCTCTAGATAAGCCTTATTATCTGCCATATCGTTATAGTCTGGAAATACACGTTGTGCTGCCATATACGTTAATGCTACTATACTTCCCCACTCATTCATTGCATCATTTTTATACAATGCCGACATTACTTTATGAAAAGACATTGCAGAAACATCAGTTCCTTTTTGTGTCCAATCGTACTTTTGGTCTGTATATGCTCTTCCTTTTCTTACATTTACTGACATACCTATAGAATGTAATACGAAATCTATCTTTCCGCCTAAAATCTCCATAGACTTTTCGACAAGGTTTTGTAAATCTTCTTCAGATGTAGCATCCGCAGGAATGATTTGAGAACCTGTTTTTTCTGCTAAGTCGTTAATCTGACCCATTCGCATTGCTATTGGCGCATTAGTTAGTACAAACTCTCCACCTTCTTCATGTACACGTTCTGCTGTTTTCCACGCTATTGAGTTTGGATCTAGAGCTCCAAAGATGATTCCTTTTTTTCCTTTTAATAAGTTATAAGACATAGTTAGTTTATGTTAATTTATCGTTATAATAATTTTCAAATATACTATTAATTAAGCAACTGTTTAGCATGCGCCATGGCAGATGCCGTAATATTTGTACCTCCAAGCATCTGAGCTAATTCGACGACACGTTCGTCTTGCGTGAGCAATTTCATTTGTGTCTGAGTGACTTCATTCTCATCGGTTTTAAAAACTTTATAATGCCAATTTCCTTTTGAAGCTATTTGTGGTAGATGCGTTATAGAAAATATTTGCATATGCTTACTCATAGCCTTCATAATATCGCCCATTTTGTTGGAAATTTCTCCTGAAACTCCTGTATCAATCTCATCAAACATTAATGTTGGTAGCTTAACGTAATTAGCAAGAATAGACTTTATAGCTAGCATAATACGTGATAGCTCTCCTCCTGATGCAGACCTCTTAAGCTCAGTAAATTGTGCACCTTTATTTGCCATAAATAAAAACTGAATTTCATCTTTACCATTATGCTTAAAATCGTCTTGCATTATAAGCTTAATATCAAATTGTGCATTAGGCATACCTAATTGACTCAAAATAGCTTCAAGGTTTATTTTGAATTCTGGAATAATTTGAGTTCGCTCTAGATGAAGTTTCTTAGCAAAACTATTCAGACGCTCGGCAGATATTTTTATCTTTTTTTCTAACGCAGATATATCAGCATCTAAATGCTCTGAAGCATCAACCTTTTTGGTCAGCATGTCTTTAATTTCAAGTAATTCTGAGAGACTTGTAACTGAATGTTTATGTAATAAATTATTAAGAGTCTTTAGTTTTTGGTTAATAGTCTCAAGCTCTTGTGGATTTGAACTTAATTGGCCTTCTAGATTATCTAATTCTAATAAAATATCATCAAGCTCTATTGCTGCACTTTCAATTCGTGATTGTATAGATTGATATTGCTTCCCAAAAGAACTAATAGTAGACAATTGCCTTTTTACTTCATTTAACCTTTCTATAATCCCTAATTCTTCAGCTTCAAGCAACGATTTTGAATAGCTTAGTGTTTCGTTGATAACTTCGACATTATTTAGTTGCTCGTATGCTGTTTCTAATTGTTCAATATCTTCACCTTCAAGTTGGGCCTCTTTTAATTCTGACAATAAAAACAAATTATAATCGTACTCTTTCTTGGCTTCAGTCAAGGTGTTTTGAAGATGAATCAGTTCTGTATTTAAACTTTTATACGTCTTAAGTTCAGATGTATATTCACTAAGCAGTGATTCATTTTTAGCTAATGCATCTACAACTTTAAACTGGTAAGCATCATCAACAAGCTCTAATGTCTGGTGTTGAGAATGTATGTCTAGCAAATGTGTGCTTAAGTAATTTAAACTATCTAAATTTACTGGTGTATCATTCACAAAAGCTCTCGATTTCCCAGAAGGTAGAATCTCCCTTCTAATAATTGTTTGCGGGTCGTAATCTAAATCTCTATGGCTAAAAATTGGTTTTAGTTCATAATTAGAGATATCAAATACAGCCTCAATAATGCACTTTTTAGACTTATCCTTTATCTGTGTTAAATCTGCTCGTTTGCCTAAAACTAAAGACAAACCTCCTAGTAAAATAGATTTTCCTGCTCCTGTTTCTCCAGTAATAATAGAAAATCCGTTATTGAACGACACTTCTAATTCGTCAATAATAGCATAATTTGAAATAGTTAACGCAGTTAGCATTATAAACAGGTTTATGACTACAAAGCTAATCTTTGTAAACTAAAAAATAAAGTAGGTAAGATAAATTTTAGAATTTTACCTTTTTCCATTTTGAAGCATGGATAGGTGCTATTTTATTTAATACGTCAACTAGTTTAGATATGTTGACGTTTGGTCCTCCACTAAAAATTTTTTCGACTTCATTGGCTTTAGAATCAAAAAATACACGCATTAGAAAAGAATTAGGTCTACGTGCATGCATTTTCTGTAACTCGAGAATAGACGCAGCTATTTCTGTTTTTCCCTTTTTTAAGTCTTTGTGCATAACATCTAACCCATCTCTATGATATGTATACATGGATGCTCTAAATTCTTTATATGTAGGTGATAGAAGATTATCTATTAAAGCAAAGCGAGACTGTAAGCCATCTTCTAATTTCCACCCTCTAGCGTTCCCTTGTGCAGAGTAATTGGCAATAGTTTGTGCCTGACGGTAATGTAAATCTCCGCCGTTAGGCGCAAACGTATCGGCATCCATACCTAAAATCGCATAGATATGAAATGTAAGCATTGATATTAAGTTAGATTCAAATTGATTTGGGTTGAAAACTAAATTTTGAAACTCGATATAATTGAATTGAAAATCTCTGTCATTAAAGGTGTAAACTGGCGTACTGTAGGTAGAACCAAATACTGGTCGAGATGCCTGAACTTGTAATGTTGCTGTAAAGGCATCATTACTATAATTCTGAACATTGATAATCATACTACAGTTAATACGCTCCTGTATTTTATAATCTCTATCTGTCCACTGCGTGTTATTTACAAATTCATTCAACTGGCGCTCTAAAGTTTTGAAAACAACATTATTATCATTACCTGTTTGCTGAGCGATTACTGTAACTGTACAATTTAATTCTTGTGCAATCCCCAAAGCGGAAATGAAAAGAAAATATATAATAAATAATTTACGCATTTATTTGCTTTAATATCTGTTTTAACAAGTCTTTAGCGACTTCTACTTTAGACTTAAGTTGGTTTTCTATAACGTCACCAGAATCTGTTATAAATGTAACTTTATTTGTCGAACCACCAAAACCAGCACCTTTATCTCTTAAAGAATTAAGTACAATAAGGTTAAGGTTTTTTGATTTCAACTTCCCTTTTGCATGCTCTAACTCATTATTGGTTTCTAGAGCAAACCCTACCAAAAACTGATGCTGTTTTTGCTCACCTAACGATTTTAAAATATCCTTAGTTTTTTCTAACTCAATAGTAAACGTAGTATCTGACTTCTTTATTTTCTGTGAAGCCACTTCTTTTGGTCTGTAATCTGCAACCGCTGCAGATAAAATAGCTATATATGAATCTTTGTAGTTGCCGTGAACCTCATCATACATATCTTGTGCACTTACTACTGGTATAAGATTAATTTGATTATGTTTTACATTCTGATGTGTTGGCCCCGATATTAAAGTCACCTCAGCACCTAAATTGGCAGCTGCTTTTGCAATTTCAAATCCCATTTTACCACTAGAATGATTACCTATAAACCGAACAGGGTCCAAAGCTTCATAAGTAGGTCCAGCTGTAATAAGAACTTTTTTTCCTTTTAGAGGCAACTGACTTAATACATCTTTTTCAATAAAAGCCAAAATATCTTCTGGCTCAGCCATGCGACCTTCCCCTACTAATCCACTTGCTAATTCTCCGCTAGTAGCAGGAATCATTATATTTCCGTATGCATTTAATTTTTCAAAAGAATGCTTTGTAGACTCGTGTTTATACATATCTAAATCCATCGCAGGTGCAAAATAAACAGGGCATTTGGCTGACAGATAGGTCGCTAACAATAGGTTATCACAAGTACCACTAGCCATTTTAGATAACGTATTTGCTGTTGCAGGAGCAATGACAAATATATCTGCCCAGAGTCCTAACTCCACATGGTTGTTCCATACAGCGTTATCATCGTCTTCGTTAGTAAATGATGAATAGACGGGATTCTTAGAAAGTGTAGAGAGTGTAAGTGGTGTTATAAAATCCTTAGAAGCAGGTGTCATCACTACTTTAATGTTGGCACCTGCTTTTATGAATTGTCTTACTAAGTGAGCTGTCTTATACGCTGCTATACCTGCAGTTACTCCTAGTAAGATATTTTTGTCTTTAATAATAGACATTTAGTGTTTTATTCCTGAGTATCGTCCTCAGTATTTCTGTGGTAAATCTTGTCATCTAACCACTCTTTTACTGCTAATGCATGTGGCTTAGGTAATTTTTCGTAAAATTTAGAAACTTCTATCTGCTCCTTATTTTCAAAAATTTCTTCTAAACTATCGTTATATGTTGCAAACTCTTCTAGCTTATCAACTAACTCTCTTCTGATATCAGTATTGATTTGCTCAGCGCGTTTAGCAATAACAGATATTGCTTCGTAGATATTATCTGTTGGAGCATCAATCTCATTTCTGTTGTAAGTTAACGTCGTCGTCGGTGCGTCAGTCTTCTTTAAATCCATTTGTATATTGATTAACTTTTACTTTCTTGTTCTTTTAATTTTGTCAATTCTTCTTTTAGCCTGTTAGCTTCATCCAAATATTTTGTTTCTGGATATGCTTTGATAAGCGCATTGTAATCCGCTAGGGCAATTTCTATTCGCTCTGGCTGAAGTTCTCTTATACTCAAAATAGCTAAATTATATTCTGAATTGAACCTGTAATACAACGCATCCTCTCTTAATGTTGCTCCTGGGAAATCTAATAAAAAATTATTAAATGACTTTATAGATGCCTTATAATCATAGATACGGTTATACTGTTTAGCTGTTTCAAACGCTTTCTTTTCTAATTTAAAGTCTAGTTCTTTCACCAATTCGTTTGCTTCAGCTAAGTATTCTGAATCTGGATAGGAGTTTATGAAAAGTTGTACTTTTTCTATAGCCTTTAGGGTCTCCTCTATATCTTTGGAATACACCGGGGATTCTTCGTAATAACTCTTTGCAGATAAAAATGCAGACTCTTCTACTTTCTGGCTATTAGGATAGGAACTCACAAATTGTTCAAACCTGTAACCAGATAAGAAATACTGCTCTAACTTATAAAAACACATGGCGTGCATATAAGTTAATTTTTCAGCTTGAGGCTTACCTCTATATTTTGGTAAAATCTGCTCAAATAAACGATTGGCCTTACTATACTTACCTTCATTAAAGAGTGTTTCTCCTGTTTTATATTTTAAAGCAATATCTTCAGATTTCATTACTTTCTGAAAATCACTACAAGAGTTAAAAACTAAAACGGCTAATAAGATGTAAACGAGTTTCTTCATAAGTTTAAAACAGTGTGCAAAAGTATGCATATTTAACGGATTTTAAAAACAAATATTTTATCTAAAATACGCCCTTAAATAAACTGCTTGTCTACTTTAAAAGAAGTTTAACGTTTTCCTAAGTTTGAAAGTTCTGTTTCAATAGCGTTTTGCAGGGCTTCAGAGGCCTCAACAAGAGGTAGTCGTACAGTATTATTTCCTATTTCTAGAGTATTTAAAACAGATTTAATACCAGCTGGGTTATTTTCAGAAAAAATAAGACTCGTAATTGTCATTAAATCATAATACGTTTTGAAGGCTTCTTTAGCATTCCCATCTATACCTTGACGAATCATTTCTGAGAATTCTTTTGGAAGTGCTTGGCCAATTACAGAGATTACACCAGACCCACCCGCAAGTGCTACTGATAATGCTAAATCATCATCTCCAGATATAATATGAAATCCATCTGGCTTGCCTTTTAGTAATTCCATATATTGTGACAAATCACCTGCTGCTTCTTTTACTGCAATAATATTTTCGAAATCACGTGCTAACTTCAACGTGGTTTTTGGCAACATGTTTTTTGATGTACGTCCGGGAACGTTATATAAAATAATAGGCTTTGGTGACGCTAGGGCTATTGCTTTAAAATGTTGATAAAGCCCTTCTTGTGTTGGCTTACTGTAATAAGGAGATACAGATAAAATAGCATCTATATGAGATAAATCTGTAGAATTAATCTCTTCGATTACAGTTTTTGTATTATTACCACCGATACCTAATACCAATGGGACTCGCCCATTATTAATTTTAGTAATAAAAGCTGTTATCTCGGTTTTTTCGGCTCTTGTAATTGTACCACTCTCTCCTGTTGTACCACTAATTACCAAATACTCTGTACCATTAGAAATGTTATGTTCCACTAGCTTTTCTAAAGCTTCAAAATCTACAGATAAATCTTTTTTAAACGGTGTGATTAAAGCAACACCTGTACCTACAAACTTGGCCATTATATTTTATTTAGTATGGTTAAATATTTTTTTAATTCTGTTTTAAATACATTGAGATCTCTTGGTTTTACATCTATAATTAAATCATACAACCTCTCATCTTCATTTGATATCCCAACTTTAAAATCTGCTTGAGACATGGCTGCAATTTGCTTCAATTCGTTATTATTTGCTAAAAAATAACAAATTAATACATCAAATTTAGATTCTGTAAAATCTATTAAGCTCTGATTTTTCAAATGTCCCTTCCAACCAAAATCTTTAGGCGTATAAATTGTATCCCATTGATTACCCTTACTTTGATTATCTTCAGAAAATGTAATGAAACTACATTTGTTAGATGTAATACCTATCTCTTTATTTAAATAAGCTTCTATTTTATAATAATCTGAAAACTCAGAACTATTTAAAAGCACACCAACCGAATTTATCTTCCTATTACCTAAAGAGCCCTTACGGTTAGATAACACC